>JAJZLA010000057.1 GCA_021803845.1 bacterium
AAAATTTCATCGCATTCTATTCTTTCGGGGCTTACGGGAGAAATTCATGTAGAGAAGGATGACGGAATAGCCATTTATACGCGCAAAGGGTTATGCATCAAGTTTGGAATAGGCAATTATAGGAATAAACTTAAAACGCTGAAGAAACTTTTTTTAGAAATTAATGCGATTCATATTAGATATAAAAATTATATAAATTTGGAATATAAAAACGAAGCCGTTATAAAAGTAAATAAAGGTTCGAGGGTTTTGCCTGCCGGTTATAAAGCAGAACATATTAACGGCGATATATTTAAATAATTAAGTGTTTTCTATATATACATAACAGAGGTTGAGATTGGAAAAAAACGATAACATTTTCGTGGGCTTAGATATCGGGACTACAAAAGTCTGCGCTATAGTCGCCGAAGCAAAAGACGATTCTTTGGATATCATAGGCGTAGGCAACAGCAGTTCGACCGGATTAAAAAACGGAGTAGTCGTAAATATCGAAAATACGGTAGATTCTATTGCCAAAGCCGTGGAAGACGCGGAATTAATGGCGGGCTATCAGATTCAATCCGCCACGGTCGGCATTGCGGGTTCCCATATCCGCGGTTTCAGCGGCAGGGGCATCGTAGCCGTCAAAAGCAGGGAAGTGGCACAGCAGGACGTTGAAAGGGTTTTGTCCGCGGCGAAAACCATATCCATACCTATCGACCATGAGGTTATACACGTAATTCCGCAGGGTTTTTCCGTGGACGACCAGGACGACGTTAAAAATCCCGTAGGCATGAGCGGGCTCAGGCTGGAAGCTACCGTACATATAGTCACCGCTTCAAGCATAGCCGCGCAGAATATAGTTAAATGCGTCAATAAAGCAGGAATAGACGTTTCCGAAATCGTACTCGAACAGATAGCGTCAAGCGAAGCCGTGCTGACCGAAGACGAAAAAGAGCTCGGAGTGGCGCTTATCGATATAGGCGGCGGAACGACCGACATTGCAATTTTTAACGGCGGAAACATAATACATACTTTCGTCATCCCTAAAGGAGGACAGAGCGTTACGAGCGACGTATCTAAGGGAACTACGACTATACCTCAGGAAGCGGAAAAAATAAAGATAAGATACGGAATAGCAAAAGAGTCTCTTGCAGGAAAAGACGAAATAATAGAAATTCCAGGATTCGGCGGCAGACCGCCTAGACCTATATCGCGGCAGCTGCTCGGTAATATTATCGAACAGAGAATGGCGGAAATTTTTACTTGGATAAGAAAGAATATAGAGAAGAACGGTCTGGAAAGCAAGATTCTTTCCGGTTACGTTATTACCGGAGGTGCGGCGTTAATAGACGGTTCGGCGGAACTTGCCGAAGAAATTTTTAACGCTCCGGTAAGAATAGGCTATCCTTTAAACGTCGGCGGTTTGACCGATGCAGTCGGTTCTCCTGTGTATTCCACCGCCGTAGGTCTCGTGAAATATGCTTATAAAAACGGTAAGCGGAACAAAAAAGCTTTTTTTTATAAAAAAGGGGATAGTTTTATAGACGAAATTAAAAAATGGTTTTCCGATTTGCTTGATTACTTCTTTTAATTAAACTTTGTTAATTTATTTTACGATATATAATAATGTAATGCAGTACCCAATTTAAATACGGAGACGGAATTAAATTGCGGCACTGCCACAAAATAGCGACGGAGGATATCATGTTAGAATTTATCGAGAACAACGAACTGGCGGCAAAAATAAAAGTTATAGGAGTAGGCGGAGGCGGCGGAAACGCCGTTAACACCATGATAGCGGCGGGGCTTTCCGGAGCCGAGTTCATAGTCGCCAATACCGACGCTCAGGCGCTGAAAGCAAATTTATCCAATATTAAAATTCAGCTTGGAGAACAGGTAACCAGAGGACTCGGTGCAGGGGCTAATCCGGAAGTCGGCAGAAAATCCGCTATGGAAGACAGGGAAAAGATTAAAGAACTTCTCGAAGGTTCCGACATGGTTTTTATTACCGCAGGACTAGGAGGAGGCACAGGAACGGGCGCCGCGCCGATAATCGCCGAAATTGCAAAAGAAGTAGGGGCGCTGACCGTTGCCGTCGTTACAAAACCTTTTATTTTTGAAGGAAACAGAAGAATGAAACAGGCGGAAGAAGGATTGAGGGAATTAAGAAACACGGTCGATACCGTAATTACCATACCTAATCAGAGGCTTCTCGCCGTCGCCGGTAAAAATACTTCCATGATAGACGCTTTTAAAAAAGTCGACGAGGTTCTTTTGCAGGCGGTCAAGGGCATATCCGATTTAATAAACGTTCACGGTCTTATAAACGTCGATTTTGCGGACGTTAAAACTATTATGTCGGAAATGGGTATGGCTCTTATGGGAACAGGAATAGCGCAAGGCGAAAACAGGGCATTGGAAGCGGCGCAGAAAGCTGTTTCCAGTCCTCTTTTAGAAGATATTAAGATAGAAGGTGCAAGAGGACTCCTTATAAATATCGCAGGCGGAAAAGACATGGGTATAGCCGAGGTAAGCGAAGCCGCCGAAAAGATTAAGTCCGAAGCTCATCCCGACGCCAATATAATATTCGGAGCGGTTATAGACGACGAACTTGAAGATAGTATGATGATTACGGTCATAGCTACGGGTTTAGGCGGCGAAGCCAAGCCTGTTTCTTTAGTTTCGGTTCAGGGCGGAGCAGCCGGCGGTTCTCAGCAGGCGCAGGGATTAAGCCAGACCGTTAAAGCGCCGTTTTCCGAAGACGATAATACTCCGCCGGTTAAACCTGTTTCCGATACCGTCGTAAATATAAAAGAAATGCCTTCGTATATCGAAAGATTTTCCGATGCGGAAGAGGAAGTCAATTACGAGGACGACCAGTGGGATATTCCTACGTTTATGAGAAAGCAGGCGGATTAATTTAATAATATTATTATATATTTTATGCCAAACTCTAAAGGCGATAAAGCGGACGGTTTTGCCGATTACGATATCAAAGCAAAAATCTGGCTTGAAAAAAACGGCGAACCGGTTTTCGGAATGGGCAGGTTTATACTTTTAAAAAAAATAGAAACTTCCGGTTCTATTGCTTCCGCCGCAAAAGAACTAAGGTATTCGTATAAAAAAGCATGGAGTTTCATAAATCTCATGGAAAAGAGATTCGGCTTCAAACTCGTCGATAAAAAAATAGGCGGAAAGTACGGGGGCGGTTCAGTTTTAACGGAGCATGCAAAAAAAATAATGGCGGAATACGAAGAACTGCTTGCAAAGGAAAAGACTTTCTTAGGAAATTATCATGCGCAAACCCCGCATCTCTTGCAGCCCTCGAAACACTGAGGCGTAGTTTTAAGGTCAAGCGCCCTTTTATATTCTTCCAGCAGGTATTTTTTCGTAACGCCCTGGTCTATAATATCCCACGGAAGAAGTTCGTCCGTGCCTATTTTCCTGATAAATCCATCCATGCGGTATCCTTTGTCTTCCGCAGCTTTTTTAATGCTTGTTTTGTTAAGAAAAGAATATATCGAAATATCGACAGAAAGCCTTGAACCTCTCGCAAAAAAAGCCTCCATGAACGCGGCGTTTAAAGAGTTTATATTTACGTCAAGATTAGGCATGTTTTTTAGACCGTTCGCAATGTAAGCAGCTTTTTTTCTCAAAATTTTTAAATCTTCAAAATTTTCCCACTGAAGAGGCGTCCATGCTTTAGGCACGAAAGGGCTGAACGAAGCGGTCAGTTTGCCTATTCTTTTGTTTGCCTTAGAGGCCGATATAAATTCTTTAAGAATTTCTTTGACTAATTTTACCGTATCGTCCAGATCGTCTTTGTTTTCATACGGCAGTCCGAACATAAAATATAGTTTTATCCCCGTTATGCCCCTTTTGACGATATCGCCGACGGATGTTATTATATTTTCGTTGCTTAAAACTTTATTGAGCATTTTTTTCAGGCGTTCGGAGCCTGTTTCTATTCCGAGGGTTACCGTTTTTATGCCGGATTCTTTAATCATATCCAGATTGTTTTCGTCTAAACAGTCGAATCTGACGGACGACAAAGAAAAATTTCTGCCGGAGTCTAAAGAAAAGCGCATAATTTTGCCTATATTTTTACCGTCCATAGTCCCGAATCCTACGAATCCGGCTTTTTCGTTTTCGCCGGTAGCGGATACCGCCTCGTTAACGGCGTCTATCTTAGACTCCCTTAAAGGCAGGTAAATAAAGCCTGCGCTGCAAAATCTGCATCCCCTTTTACATCCCCTTTCTATTTCTATCATATTTATATTGCTTAATTCCGAAAATTCCGTAGTAATAACCGATGAAGAAAACGAAATATTTTCGTCCGTCCAGCGCCTTGCGGCTCTTTTAGGAAAACCTTTTGCTATTTTAATTTCGTTTAAAATATAAGGGTTTTTTGAATCGAAAATAAAATCGTATGCCGAAGGAACGTATATTCCTTTAATTCCGGCAGACGAATTTATAATTTCATATTTATCCGGTTTATTTTGAGATTTAATTTTTTCAAAAAAATCCGGAAAGATTGCCTCCGCTTCGCCTATAAACATAAGGTCGAAAAGCGGCGCGACCGGTTCGGGATTTAAAAACGCGATAACTCCGCCCGCCATAATAATAGGAAAGGCGCCGTTTCTGTCTTTAGACAAAAAAGGTATTTTTTCCGCCGACAAGATAGAAAGTATATTTACGAAATCGTTTTCGTAGCTTAAAGAAAAAAATATAAAATCGTAATCTTTGAGCCTCCGCCTTGTTTCGAGAGATATAACGCCCTTAGATAAATCGTCCTGCATAAAAGCTCTATCGCAGGACATAAAGCCGGAACGGTTTATCAGTTCGTACGCCCTTAAAAAACCTAGATTAGACATTGCTACGCCGTAATAGTTAGGGAAAACCATTACTGCTTTTAAATAGGCGTTTGCCCTGTTTAAATTTTCAAGACGGTTGCGTTCAGACTTTAAGTAGATATCGTATAATCCGCCGATATCTCTATATGCCGGATTTCGCCGTGCAGGGTTATTAAATTTATAATCTTTCATAAAATGAGGCGATATTTCGTCTGCGTCTGCCGTATACGCAGACATATAATATCTATAGTGGTTTAACGGCGGCAATTTTTTCTGCGACGAGGTCGGCGATTCTTTCGTCCACTCCCAGATAATCGCCGAGTTTAAAATTTATTTCGGGGTATTTTTCGCCGTATTTTCTTAATATTTCAGGAATATCCCTCGAAACGTGGTTTCCGGAATAAAGGAAATAAGGGATTACGTATATTGAATCAAAATTTTCTTCCGCCAATTTTTCCAGCATATCGTTTATGTTGGGTTCCGCAAATTCTAAATATGCGCATTCGATTTTAATATCCTCGAACGGCACTTTAGACCTTATTATATCGGTCATATTTCTTAGAATATCGTTTGCGTCGCTTCTTCTTGAGCCGTGACCGAGAAGCACTACCGATTCTTTCATATTTTTTTATCCTTTTTCTTTTGCATTCAAATTTGTGATGGTACCGGTACCGAAATATTATGGGGACAGAATTCAATTCTGTCCCCATCACAAAATTGACGCCGGTACCATAGTATTATATAATATTACCATGTATTGCGCAATAACCGGCGCATTCCTAAAAAGGGGATGAAAAATGCAGGAAAACGGAGAAACTGCCGCTGTTAAGGTAGAAAACCTGGTAAAAAAATATAAAGACGTTACCGCGGTAAACGATATATCGTTTACGGTAAACAAGGGAGATTTTTTTGCTTTTCTGGGGCCTAACGGAGCGGGCAAGACTACGACCATAAAGATTTTATGCACGCTTATACTGCCTACGAGCGGAAATGCATATATAAACGGTTACGATACTGCGAAGGATAAAAAAAACGTAAGGAAATCCATCGGATTGGTGTTTCAGGACCCGACGCTCGATAACGACCTAAGCGCATATGAAAATTTGAGTTTCCATGCAAAATTATACGGAATGGAAAAAAAAGCGGCTAAAGAAAGGATAGATTATATATTAAATTTTATTGATTTATATGAATACAGGGACAAACCGGTAAAGCGTCTTTCGGGAGGAATGAAAAGAAGGCTCGAAGTGGGACGCGGACTTCTTCATTCTCCTTCCGTTCTTTTTCTTGACGAACCCACGGTAGGATTAGACATTCAAACAAGAATAAATATGTGGGACTTTATCGATAAATTAAGAATAAAAGAGAAAACCACGATATTTTTAACTACGCATTACATAGAAGAAGCCGAAAATTGCGATAAAATAGCTATTATCGACCATGGAAAAATAGTAGCGATAGACAGTCCTCAAGCCTTAAAAAAATTAACGGAGTCAAAACACGGCGAAATTCCTACCCTTTCCGACGTTTTTTTATCTCTCGTCGGCAGGGAGATAAGGGAAGAAACCTGTTCGGCTTTAGACGGAATGAGGCAGTTCGGCAGGGCGTTAAGGCGGTAATTCAAGGCGTCGGTTTCAGCTTAATTTTAAAATAATTTCCGACGACGATTCAAGCGTCATTGCCCATCTGAGCGCATCCATCGGAGTCCGTCCCCATGAAAAAGAACCGTGGGATTTGACCATAAACACGCCGTTTTCTTTAAATATATCGTTCGCTTTAATATTAAAAGCCGAGAATTTTCCGCTTTTTACGTCGTCTATGAATTTTAAAGGAAAAACGTATATTTGGGGAAAGAAATAAGCAGATTCAAAATCTAACGGTTTAATTATTTGTATATCGGGATAAATAGAAAAAAGTTTTTTCATGGAGCCGTCTTTCGCCGAGCCGTCCGCAATTGCGCCCGATATGCCGTCCGCGCCGGCTTTTGTTTTATCCGCGCGTAAAGAAAGGGCTATGGCATTAAGCGGATGACAGTGAAAGACCGACGATGCCGGAAAACTTTTTAGTATAAATCTATGGATTTCTAATTCCGATGATGCGCAATCTGCCGATAGCGTAAAATCGTCGGATTCAAGATTTATAAGGCTTCTGCCGGTTTTAGTAATAAGTATCCCGTCTTCGGTTCCGACGCTTATGTTGCCGCTGTGCGTATCCACGAGATTTTTATCGAACGCCATATTGCATACGTTTCTTAATTCGGCAATCAGCTTAAAATATTTTTTTTCCATAGATATTTTTATATTTTATATAACGTCAAAATATAATGCAACACAAATTAATCTTGCTAAAAAAGTCAATATGTTATAATATTTAATATATTTAAGATTATTTAAAGAGAGGTTATTCAATTATGTTTGTCGATAGTTTGATAGGTATGTTCAGCAACGACCTTGCCGTAGATCTTGGAACGGCAAACACTCTTATCTACGTAAAAGACAAGGGTATCGTTTCAAACGAACCTTCGGTGGTTGCGGTTCATATAGATTTGCGCGGAGAGAAAAAAATCCTTGCCGTAGGAAAAGACGCAAAGAAAATGTTGGGCAGGACGCCCGGCAATATATCGGCTATAAGGCCTATGAAGGACGGAGTTATAGCAGACTTCGAAGTAGTAGAAGCCATGCTTAAGTATTTTATAAGAAAGATACATAACAGAAAAAGCATGATAAGACCCAGAATAATAGTCGCTATTCCTTCCGGCATTACCGCCGTCGAAAGAAGAGCGGTCAGGGAATCGGCGGAAGCCGCAGGGGCAAGAATGGTCTATCTTATAGAAGAACCGGTCGCAGCGGCTATCGGCGCAGGTCTTCCCATTACTGAAGCCGCCGGAAATATGATAGTGGACATAGGAGGCGGAACCACGGAAGTAGCCGTTATTTCCATGTCCGGCATAGTTTACGCCAAATCTTTAAGGGTCGGCGGAGATAAAATAGACGATTCCATAATACAGTATGTAAAGAAAAAATATAACCTGCTTATCGGCGACAGAACCGCCGAGCTCGTTAAAATGACTATAGGCACCGTTTATCCGGTCGAAGAAGAGTCTAAAATGAGTATTAAAGGCAGGGACTTGGTCAGCGGCATACCTAAGATTAT
>JAJZLA010000058.1 GCA_021803845.1 bacterium
CTTAAATATCCAATTTATATCAGAATCATTAAGTTGATTTGTATATTTAGATTTTAATTTTTCAAAATATTTAACATAAATAAAAAAATCCCTAATAACATCAAATATTCCTATATAAGAAGAAATGAACATAGCCGAACCAAAAATTGTCGCTAAAAAATAAAGCATTGTTAAAATTTTAGGAATTATTTTATTAATATTTTTTGAAAATATATAACTTCTAATGTAATAATTGTTTTTAAATATCACAGTTGGAACGTTAGTTCCTGATCTATTAGGAATACATTTAATACAACAATTATTTTTAAATATCACTCCCAATAGAATAATAAATATACAGCTACCTAAGAAAATTATTAATGGAAAAACGATATTCTTTATATTTTTCTCAAATAATTCCTTTTCATTAAAATAAGGCTGTTTGTTTATTAATGTAGTTTTTTCATTTATTTTTATTAATCCTTCAGGAGCAAATACAACTAGTATTGTAGCTATTATAGCGAAATAAGACATAACACCATTCAAGGCTTTAAATGTAAGCGGAATATAAAATAAAATTATGGAAAAATAAATGTAAGTCATAAGCCCAATTGTAGTAAAAAATTTATGTTCCTTATATAATTCCAAATATGCCATAAACAGATAAAACAAAGGCACTAAAATTATATCTATTAAAATAAAATACGCAATATATTTTATGGCAACATTTTTTGAACAAAAATGCAATAAAATTTTAGATAATAAAAATTCTACTACTATTATTATGCTTATAATTAAAACTAAATATTTTTTTTTATTTTTACTTATAAAATCACGTATTGCTTTCATAAATTTACCTTATTTAAAGTATAAATTAATTTTTAATATGTCTTATACATTATATATCATAAAAACAAAAAAAATATCAATCCTTGACTAAAACTTCCATAAAATATAAAATTTTCTTGTTTCTTTTTATTTAAAAATATTTTAAAAACAAAGGATAAGGCGTTGGAAACCGGAACAGCCGTAATTTATAGGGAACTAAACAATCATTTAAGGGAAGTCGACAGGAAGAGAGATCAGACTATGGATTTATACGTTAAGATTTCGCTTACGGCTTTATCTGGACTTGTTCTTTTGCAGACGTATAAAACTAAATTAAACGGCGAAGTATATTTTATAGCGTCGTTCGTTTTTGCGATAATATTCCTTTTTGGACAGAGTATCCACAGGCAAATGGTAAGCGCAAGAAAATGGCACGTGGAATATTTAAACGCTATTATGATACTGCAATATTTAATCGTAAATAAGGAAAGCAACGTAAAGAAAGTTTTCAAAGAAATAAAAAAGAAAGAACACCATTTCATAAAAAGCAAATATACGAGCAGGGCTTCTACTTTGACGCAATATTTTATAATAATCAATATAATTACTACGCTCTATTTGCTTTTCGAGGCTACCAAATATCCCATATATGATTTTATAATAATATGCTTGATTTTAATTGCAATAGACGTTATCTCGAATAAGAAATACGAAATAAAAACATTAAGTAAAGCCGAAAACGAATTCTGGAACCATCCCGAAAAAGTTTGGGGTTTATCGGGCGTAATAGAAAATACGGAGATTCAAAATGACTGAACTTATACCTTTAGGCGTAAACGGATTTTTCCCTTTCAACGGAAGACAGACCGCCTGCTATTTAATTATAAAAGACGATACGGTTATCGTTCTGGACGCCGGAACCGGCATAAGCGGACTTTTAACGGAAGAAATCAAAGAAAAAATAAAAGGCAAAGAAATTAATATCATACTTTCCCATTACCATTTAGACCATACTTGCGGACTGTCTTATTTGACGGGATTAAAACTCGACAGGAAAGTAAAAGTGTATTGCCCTTTATATCCGCTCGTAAAAGCAAAAAATATAAACGGACTTAAAAAAGTGCTTTCGCCGCCAATATTTTCTTTGAAATTTATAGATTTGCCAATGGAAGCAAAAGAAATAAACAGCGAGAGTTTTAAGATAGGAAAGATTAACGTAAAACTGCTAAGCCAGTATCACCCCGGCGGATCAGTAGGCATTAAAATCGATAACGAAATAGTATATATTACGGATACGGTAGTTTCCGATAAAACCGCAAAATTCGCAAAGAACGCCAAATTGCTTCTTCACGAATTATGGATTACGGATAAAGAATTAAAAAACGCTCCCTTGGAAGCTGACGGCAAAAGACAGGACGAAAAGCATTCTTACGAATCCGGAGTAGTTAAAATAGCATTGGACTCAAAATGCGAAAGGGTTATGCCGATACATATGACGCCTTGGAGAACTGAAAAAGAGATTAAGGAACTTGTAAGCAGGATGAATAAAAAAGGGGCTAATACGCTTTTTCCTAAAGAATTTAAGAGCGTTTACTTAGGCAAATAATAAATATGCATGATAAAATCAAGCAATGGTTTAAATTTTTTGAATATATAGGAAACATATATGCAGCAAGATATATGTATCCTGTATGGAATGCTTATCCTAAATACTATGAAGACATATGGGACTCTTTATGTATATTTTTAGAGGGTTATGCATTTGAAAGACAGGGAGCAAGTCCTAATTATCATCATGCCGCAATAGATTCTTTATTGAAGTATAAAAAAATTAATGAACAATTAAAATCAAATGAAGCGCCAAAAAAGATATGGGAAAATTTTTGCAAAATTCTTAACAACGATAAATTAAACAAACTTCGTAATCCGTTACTTTTTAGCAATTCAGAGAAATCTCCTTATTCGGTAATTACAATCGCAAAGACATTTAACAAACAAACCTTTTCCGAATATTTTGCGACAAAAATAAAAAACGATAAAATAAAAGATGCACATAATAAATTAAAAGAAATTCGCGGTGTGAGCGATAAAATAGCATCTTTTTATCTTAGAGATTTAGTTTGCATAAAACAAATAGATTTAAGTAAAATTAATAATAATAGAGATTTATTACAACCAATAGATACTTGGGTTAAAGAAACATGTAAAGATTTATTTAATAATAACAATATTAAAAAAACTCAATTAGCGGAATGCATAACCAAAATATCTTTAAAATTTGAAATAAACCCGGAAAAAGTAAATATGGGAATGTGGTTTTTTGGAAGTAATATTGTGGAAAGCAAATATAGACTAAAAACATTACTTAAAAGCCATCCTGATAATAACGACTATACCTGTGAAGCTAAAAAATTGTTAATGCAATATATCGATACAATTAAAGAAATATGTCAATTCAACGTCAACGATATTAATAACTAATCGTCGTCATGGTCTTTGCCAATAAAATACAAGAAAACTACCGAAACCGGTATGATAATTAACAATATAGTCATTTAACCTATTAACGCCTTTTTTCGCTAAGATGATACTGCTTCACATACACCGTCGTCCCTTCCTGCCATATTACGGACGGGACGGCTTTTAATTTAAACCTTTTTTGCAGATCCTTCATCCAGTAAAACACGGGTATTTTTAATTTTTGCTCAAGCCTGAAATAATTTCCTTCCGTTATCATAAACATAACGCCTAATTTGCCGAAATATTTGCTTTTTTCAAACCATTCAAGCTGTTTTTTAACTAAAGGATTAATCACTACGAGCGTGTACGGCAAATGGATATACCTCGTTATTTTAAACCTGAAACCCTTAGGATAAAGAACCTGCCCCTTAGAATCGTAAATGTTATATTTAGTCGTGTAATACATATCCGGCGTAAATATTTCCGTTTTTTTTAGCGGAAGGCAAACGTACTTCCATAGAATAAGGTTCATAATTTATAACCTCCCGCTTTATTATTTTTTGGTATTTCTTCATATTTATGCGTTTTGCCCTTTCTTTAATTACCGCAAGCAGGTTTTTTTCGGCAAAAGGATAAGTCCTTCCGTAAGTTCCCAAAACGACGGTCTTGGCAAAAGCGGTCAAAGGAAACAAAACTATAAAACTAACGGCTAATAATATTTTTGTAAATATACGCAATTTTATCTCCTATGGTCTGAATAGAATGAAGCCCTATAAACAAGACGTAATGCTTCAGTTTGCCTTTCTCGTTTAACACGAGATACGCTTCCGGAAGTTTTATTACGCCTAATGATTTAGCAGTGTTTTTATGGGCTATAGCGTTAATAAACATATACTTAAAGCCGTATTCTTCGTTGAATACTTTAAGGCGTTCTTCAGCCTGAGGAGTTACAGGGCTTGAAGGGTCGTAAAACATAACTATCACGGCCTTACGCCTTAATTTGGCGATTATTTTTACCCTTTCGTTGTGCGTTATCTCTGATTTAATTATATTAGCGTAGGAGCTTGAACCTATGCCGTGGGAAGCGTAATAATCAAGCTGCGGATTTTTATACATTACGAGCCGCCATGTCCTCGCAAACTCTCTCGATTTATATGCGGCATAGTCCTGAGCGATAATGTAGTTTTTTACATCTTGATAGGAGTCGGGATTTCCTACGGCTATTAGTTTTAATTTTTTGATATATGCTTTTAACTGGGTCGCCGACATTTTAGACAAAACCTTAACGGAAACGGTTAAAGGCTTTTTCCGTCTGTTTTTATTTTTTTTATGGGTTTTTTGATACCAGAACCAGCCGTAGCCTTTAGAATGAAAATACCAGCCGTTATCCGCCGTATTCGTATTTGCAAAAACCGAAACCGGAAAAAATAACGACATTATCAATAATGATAATAATAGAACAATCTTTTTATCTGCCATGAAATAGCTCCTAAATCGTTAAAATGAACCATTAAAATAGTAGAAAGCAAAAACAGCGGAATCGTAAAATAAAGATATTCCCGAAGGCTTCCCACTTCTATCATATCAAGATGGACTTCCGTTTTAATCGGAAAAAGCGGTTCTAGTTTTTTATAGTTGAAACTGTCTAAAACTATATGGCTTAAAACCCCGAACAAAAATGCTAAAGCTGCTATTCCGCCCAAATAATAGTAAATAACGAAAGAAAGAACATAGCCGAATAAAACGGTATGCGTAAAGCCCCTGTGCCCCCAGAAACTCCATTCGGAAGATTTTTTGTATAAAAAACGGTCTATATCGGGCAAAACGGAGCCGAGTATCGCAAAAGGAATACCGTATAAACCGAACAGAGTGCCGACGGCTATACCGCCTAATAAGTGGGTAGGCCTCGTCATGGATTAACCCCCGACAGTTCGTTTTCGTAATTGCTAATCTGGTTAGTTATAGTGGTTGTATAATTCTGCATTTGATTTAAAGTGTTCGTATTTATGACGCCTGCTTTGATTTTATTTTCAAGAACGGTAACGTATTCCGTAAAATCGAAATTAGAAAAATTAAGTTCCTGAAACTGCGTAGGAGTAAGACCCGAACAGTCTGGATTTTGAGGCGAACCGAAACCTATGCCTAACTGCGCCCTGCCCTGCTCCTGAATAATTAACCCTAAAAGGGAATGAAAAACGCAATAAACTTTCATGTTTTCGAGGCATAAACCCAAGAATTTATCGGAGCAGTAACTTCCGACATACTGGGCGTCTCCCGAACCGCCGTAAGAATTTGGATTATTATATCCGTTTGCGCCGTATTGCGTATCGTACTGCAAATCTTTTGCGACCGACTCTTCCTGAGTCGTACATTTAAGCATGCCGAATAGATATGTAGAGGCGTTACAACAGTCCTGCCATGCGGTCTGCTCGCCGCCTGAACGGCACTGCATCGCAGTTCCGGGAAATAAATAAACCGAACCGTCGCACCCGCTGTCGGTTACAGTCCCGTTATTTGTTTGCGTAGGCGGCATAGTAGCGTTTACAGGAGTAGTAGATACATTTGTTCCGCTTGAATCTGTATAGCAAGAATACGGACTGCAATAATAACTCGAACTGCCGGAAGGCTCTATACAGGTAGCGGAATCCCCGCCATTACCGGAAACTGGACAAGTCCACGGGGAGACGCATTCTCCGTTTATAAGCGTAGTGCCGGAAGGACAGGTTGCCGAAGTTGTAGCCGTGCAGGTATTACCGGATAGAGTATAGCCTGAGGGACAGGTAGGAGAGGCAGTCAGGGTTGTGGTAGTAGCACATTCTCCGTTACCGATATAATAGTAACCGGACGGGCACGACGGGCTATAATATACAGTTACATTTGCACTACAATCATAGCGCTCGAGACTGCTGGTTGTTCCTGAACCACGACACCTGTCGGGAGATCCTCCACACTCATACCAGAGACTTCTATATGGGCATGTCCAATTTTTAGTCTCTGTAGTGACACATTGAGAACCATTCCAATGTCCGCTAGAACATGCTGATATCGTCGTTGTCGTTGTCTCCGTACAAGTCGAACCATTCCAAGTATAACCGCCCGGACATGATGCCGATACGGTCGATACGCAGGACGAACCGTTCCAATTATACCCGCTCGGACAGGACGGAATGCTTGTTTGTTGCACACAGGGGGTCTGCGAAAAAGGACACAATTCTCCAGCAGAACCGTTTTGCAACGTACCGCTACTGCAAGTCTGCGTTTGCGAAGCAGTAGGCGTACCCGTCGTAACATCCGAACAGGTATAACTGTCGCCATAAACTACGGTAGTAGTCATCATGCCTAAAAACAAAATTAATAATACAAAAAAAAACATTTTTTTCATAGTTTTTTAGAATTATTTTCTTTTTAAAAAACGCGGAATATTTATATTGCCTATAATTAAAGCCTTAAAAATTAGACCGTCTTTTTGATCCTTCGGAAATAAAGCGGTATCTTTACCCTTTAAATACGATGCTGAGTGCGCTGAACCAGCAAAAGCAATAACCGTAGCAAATAAAAATGCGGACAACATAAGTTTGACGCCTACCCCTGCGCTTTTATTAATACCTGAATTAAATTGCAATCCGCTTGCCGATTTAGCTTGAGCTTCTGAAAAATGAGTTATTCTGGATAATGTACATCTTATATTGCTTACGACACCCCTTATTAACACTATAGACGCTAAAATCAACAATAAGGCAAGTTCGCTTGCTATAATAGCAAATAGATGAATCATTGTAATTTGAATAAGCGTTATTTTTACGCTATGCGATAAAGAACCCAATGTCATCAAAAAAGGAAAAATATTCCGATTCATTATAATTGTCTTAAAAGTCGGCAAATTAGCAAGTTTTTCTAACGCATAAAATAATTTTACTCCACACACGATAGTATAAATACTTAATGCCACGATAGATAAAGGAAATACTATAGTATCTAATAAATCGAATATTGCATATAAAGTTACAAAGAAAATAGATTTAGCTTTTAAAACAAATGAATTAAACATTTTTAACCCTCCTTAATTAATTTATTTGTTTGCCCCAGCGGCGTCTAAATATCCTGCCCAACAATAGGTATATTCCGCCGGCGTTATAAAAAAATTATGGAACAATCGTTATGAAAGGAAACGATATGTTTCTTAAATGCCAAAATTTGTTTTCTTTAGGCGACACAGTTGCTATCCCAACGTTATAACCGTTTTTCATTAATAAATGAATAAGGCTAATCGCTTTCGGTTTTATGTTTACGCCTTCATTTGCGATTAAAACGTTTTTATTGACAAAACCTGTTTTATATATAAACTTGAATTTTTTTTCAGGAATACCTATGATGATAGGAATACCTACTTTTTTTATCAATCCAACTCTTTCCTGTTTTGTGGCTTTAAAAAAAGCCTTAGAAACATTATAGTAGCCGTGCTTTTTTAAAAACATAACAATATTTCTAACTGCTTTAATTTTTGCGGTATTCGCATCTGGAACGGTATATAGTCCAGCAATTATATACGCTTTTGCATTTGACTCCGTCGGTCGCATAAGAACATTTTTTTCAATTTTGCCGACAGTAGCGGCATTAGCGGTTGCCGCAGTAAATAAAACCGAAACAA
>JAJZLA010000059.1 GCA_021803845.1 bacterium
TTAAAATATTTAAAAAATGTCCTTAAAAATTTAAAAAAAGAAAACGATGAAGCAAATGCAAACTATCTTAAGAGTTTAGCCGAAATGGAAAATTTTAGAAAAAGAAACAATAGGGAAAAAGAAGAGGCTCTAAAATATTCCAACGAAAAAATATTAAGGGATTTGCTGCCGGTTCTCGATTTTTTGGATCTGGCTATAAGCCACTCCGCGGCATATATAGAACAGGACGCTTCCGGAAATTTAAAATCTTTCGTGGAAGGGGTCAAATTGGCATACGAAGAATTTATTAAAATTTTAAAAAATTACGGAGCTGAAGTTATAGAAACCGTCGGAAAAAATTTTGACGCAAATTTTCACGATGCCGTGGAAATGGTAGAAAATTCAGGAAAACCCGATGGAGCTATAATTGAAGAAAAAAGAAAAGGATATATGTTTAAAGACAGGCTTTTGAGACCGGCTATGGTTTCTATAGCCAAATCTAAAAATTAAATTTTATAAATTTACATTTATATTTATTTATTGTTTAAATATAAGATATAATAAAAAATAGGAAATAGATAAAAAATTAAAATCATATAGATTTAAGGAGAATTTAACCATGGGAAAAGTTATAGGAATCGATTTGGGAACTACAAACTCTTGCGTTGCGGTTATGGAAGGCAAAGAACCTACCGTAATAGCAAATTCTGAAGGAGCAAGGACAACGCCTTCAGTTGTTTCATTTACCGACAGCGGAGAAAGATTGGTGGGGCAGGCGGCAAAAAGGCAGGCCGTTACTAATCCTGAAAATACCGTTTACGCAGTAAAAAGGCTTATCGGTAGGAAATATGATTCTCCGGAAGTTCAGGCGTTTAAAAAGGTATGTCCTTATAAAATAGTGCCGAGCGAAAACGGCGATGCTTGGGTTGAGATTAAAGGAAGGAAGTATTCTCCTGCGGAAATATCTTCTATTATTTTAACTAAGATGAAAAAAACTGCGGAAGATTATCTCGGAGAACCCGTAACCGAAGCGGTTATTACCGTTCCGGCATATTTTAACGATTCGCAAAGACAAGCTACTAAAGATGCGGGCAAAATAGCAGGGTTGGATGTTTTAAGGATTATAAACGAGCCTACGGCATCGTCCCTTTCTTACGGATTAGACAAAAAGAAAGAAGAAAAAATAGCCGTTTACGATTTAGGCGGAGGAACCTTCGATATATCGATACTGGAACTAGGAGAAGGAGTATTCGAAGTCAAATCTACTAACGGCGATACCTTTTTAGGAGGAGAAGATTTCGACCAGAAAGTAATAGACTATATAGCCGATGAATTCAAAAAAGACCAGGGCATAGATTTAAGAAAAGACAAAATGGCGCTTCAAAGATTAAAAGAAGCGGCTGAAAAAGCAAAAATCGAACTTTCGTCTTCTCTCGAAACGGATATAAATTTACCGTTTATTACTGCGGACGCAAGCGGGCCTAAACATCTTAATATGAAACTGTCCCGTGCAAAATTAGAACAGCTTACGGGTGAATTAATCGAAAGGTCTATGTCGCCTGTAAAAACTGCATTAAAGGATGCGGGTTTAAATACGTCTCAGGTTGACGAAGTAGTGCTTGTCGGCGGACAGACCAGAATGCCGAAAGTCCAACAGGCGGTTAAGGAATTTTTCGGTAAGGAACCCCATAAAGGAGTTAATCCCGACGAAGTCGTCGCAGTCGGAGCCGCGATTCAGGGCGCCGTTCTCAAGGGAGACGTTAAAGACGTTTTACTGCTTGACGTTACGCCTCTGTCTCTCGGTATAGAAACGCTCGGCGGAGTAAGCACAAAATTGATCGAAAAAAATACGACTATTCCGACTAGGAAAAGCCAGATATTTTCGACGGCGGCCGATAACCAGCCCGCAGTTACTATAAACGTTCTGCAGGGCGAAAGAGAAATGGCATCCGACAATAAGAGCTTGGGAAGGTTTGAATTGACCGGTATTCCGCCGGCTCCAAGAGGAGTTCCGCAGATAGAAGTTACGTTCGATATAGACGCAAACGGTATAGTGCATGTTTCAGCTAAAGACCTTGGAACGGGCAAGGAACAGTCTATAAAGATAACCGCTTCAAGCGGATTGTCAAAGGAAGAAATAGACAGGATGATTAAAGAAGCCGAACTTCATAAAGACGAAGATTCAAGAAAGAAAGAATTGATAGAAGTAAGGAATCACTTAGACGGATTGGTGTATTCCGTAGAAAAAACATTGAAAGATTCCGGCGATAAAATAGAATCTTCAGAAAAAATGGCGGCGGAAGAAAAAATAGCCGAGGCTAAGAAGGCTTTAGAGGGAGATAATATAGAATCTATAAAGAGCATAACGGAAGAATTAGAAAAGTTGTCGCATAGCATAGCAGAATCTATTTACAAGAAAACTGCGGCTGAAACCGGAACTGCCGGAACCGGTGCAGGCACCGGGGAAGAACAGCAATCTAAACCTGCCGACGACAACGTGGTAGAAGCAGAATACGAAGAAGTAAAAGACAAAAAGAATGAATAATTTAAACAAAATATAAAAATTAATGCAACCTCCTTTGCTTTATTTTATAAAGCAAAGGAGGTTTTTCCGAAAATACTTATAAATTTATTTCAATTAAATAAAATATGGCATATAAAAGAGATTATTACGAAATTTTAGAAATAGACAGAAACGCAAACGCAGATGAAATAAAAAAGGCTTACAGAAAGCTGGCTCAAAAATATCATCCCGATAAAAACCAGGGCGACGGAGATTCCGAAGAAAAGTTCAAAGAAATAAACGAGGCATACAGTATTTTATGCGACGAAGAGAAAAGAGCGGCATACGACAGATTCGGACATGAAGGCGTCGGCGCATTTGCTTCGGGCGGAGGGGGCGGTTTCGGTTTCGGAGATATATTCGGCGATTTTTTCGGCGATATTTTTTCGCAGTCAAATAAAAAAACAAGACGTAAGCGTGGGGAAGATCTAAGATACGGCGTAAAAATAAAATTTGAAGAATCATTATTAGGCGTATCTAAGCAGATAAAATACAACAGATATGAAACATGTTCTACATGCGGAGGAACGGGCGCCAAAAAAGGCACAAACAGAGTTACTTGTCCTGTGTGCCACGGCACCGGCGAAATAAGGCAGCAGCAGGGTTTCTTTTCTATTGCGAGGACATGTTATAAGTGCGGCGGGGAAGGCGAGATAATAGAAAATCCTTGTCCGGCATGTAAAGGCGAAGGCAGGGTAATAAAAGAGCGCAAACTCGATATCAAAATACCCGCGGGCATCGACGACGGAAACAGGCTTAAGGTGTCGGGAGAAGGCTCGTCGGGACTTTTCGGCGGTCCCAACGGAGACCTCTATGTCGATATCACGGTTGAACCTCACAGTTTATTTAAAAGGCAGGGCAGCGATATTTTTATTTCTATGCCTATAAGTTTTTCGCAGGCTGCGCTTGGAAGCGAAATAGAAGTTCCTACCGTTGACGGAAAATCTACTATAAAAATAACGCCCGGAACTCAAAGCGGAACACAGTTTACCATTAAAGGAAAAGGGGCTCCGAAAATCAGCGGAGGACAGAGGGGGAATCAGTATATTAACATAGTAGTTGAAACGCCGACCAATCTTACTCATAAACAAAAAAAACTTTTCGAAGAACTTGCGGCAGAAAATAAAGAAGAAACGCATCCGCTTAAAAAATCTTTCTTAGATAAGATAAAATCTATAATATAAACATAATAATTAATTGATATAATTATTTATTTACGAACCGGATGTTTTTAATTTTTATCGTTTTGTCTAAATGCAAACCGTTTATTTCGGACGAGAAAAATTCATTTATTTTTGTTATAAATTCGTTCTTTATAAATCCAAGTTCAAATATTAATACCGGATTTTCGACGCTTACCGTTAAAACGTTTTTGTATAAAGATTTGGGTTTAGTTTTTTCGCTTATTTCCTTTCCGCATATCGATTCCCATTTCTCGTATAATAAAAGGGCGCAATAGTCGGACGAATTCAATTTGCTTTTTAATGCGGCAAGCAGGACTTCTTTTAAATTTAATTGTTGATTTAATTTCATTATTGTAATATTATTGCTTATAATACAAAAAAATTCAATAAATTAAAATTAAAATTAAAATTAAAGTCATATGGATATTAATTGTCCTTATTGCGGAACGCATTACGAATTAAACGAAGCGCTTATTCCCGACGGCGATATCAAGGTAAAATGCAGGGTTTGCTCTAACGTTTTTACGCTTAATAAAAAAACGGGAGTCGTTAAAGATAATACCGCCGTGTTTTCAAGCAGCGCAGACGAAAAAACCGATAAAACATTTATAGATGCTAATAGCGTTGAAAGTGTATCGAGTAATGCCGCGCCCGAAAAAGACGACGCCCAAACTAATAATAATAATCTTTCCGATATACCGGAAGACTTTATGAAGTCTATTATATCGGAGATAAACAGCGCAGTAGCGGAAGAGTCCGCTAAACCCGACATCGTTAAAGACGTCAGCGGCGGTAAAAAAAAGTCAAGCGAAAAAAAAGGCGCTTCCCCGTTCCAGATTTCAATGGTAATACTATTGGGGATTGTGTTTTTATTTTTTGTATTTTCATTATTAGTTCATTACGGCGTTATTAGCGCAGGTTTTCTTCCTCCGGCGGTATCCGAAATATTATCGTCCTTTTAACTATTAGATAGAATATTTTATTCCGACCTTTATATATTTCTTATAAAATCTCAGTTTTTATTTTTTTTAAAAAAAATTAACATTTTATTAACGATATTAACGGTTTTTTCCTTAACTTCATTTTCAAAAAATATATTAATTTTATAAATATAAAAATAAATTTTATTTTTATATAAATACAATTTATAATTTTCTCTTTTTATCGCACCGAATCTTTGCTTATATTCTTCACCGCCTTTTAAAAAATCAAGTTCTTTATATTTTTTATTTATAGATTCTTTTATATCGTTATAAATTAGAACTATGCCCGGATGATAGCCTGAATATGCGGTATCGAATCCGGGCAAATATATCTGTTTTTTGTCCGCATAATCAAAACAGACTGCCGAAGCGATAATATTGCCGTCATTAATTTTAAGAGTCGATAGCGTAATTCTGTTTTTATTAAATAATGAAATAAATAATTCTTTAAAAAAACTTTTTATGTCGTCATTATAAAAAACGCCCCTTTTACCTTTACCTTGCCATCTTTTCTGGTGAAGTTCAAAAAAAATATTTAAATACTTTTCAAATAAAGATTTGTATGTATTTACAGACGAACAGGCAGAATATTTTATATTAACGTCGTCGGCTTTTTCGACTCTTTTTAAAATATTATACCGTTGTTTAGAATTAAATCGCTTCATATATTCTTCTATATTATCGGGAAGGTTAAAATAATAGCAATTGCCGCTTTCCTTGAAATTTAAACTTATTTTTTTTATTTTTTGTAAATATTCGGATATAAGATTTAAAGTTTTTTTTGAAACTTGCTTGAGATATATTATATCGGCAATTTTATTGGATTTGTTTTTTAATAAGACGGTATTGAATATTTCAGCATAAATTTTTTCTTTGTCGCAGTTTTTTCTTATTATAATATCTAAATAATCCGAATAATCGTAACTTATAAACATAAGCGATTTTAAAAACAAAAAAAATCTTCTTATAAAAAAAGGCGCTATAGCTTCAAGCTTTCCATTTTCTTTATCGTTATAAACGGCGATTATAAAGATATTATCGTTTTTTCGCAAAAAGTGTTTCAGCCATATATAGTTCCAATCAAAAGATTGGAATACATTAGAACCCGAACTTTCCTCGAATAAATCGTTCCATTCGGATTCTATAGATTCTAGTTCATTTATGTTTTGTATTATTTTTATCATTCTAAATTTGCAGAGTTATAAAAAATAAATTCATAAAATTCATAAAATTTCGTTATCCAATTATAGCATATTGAAAGTTTAATAACATATTGAAAAAGATGAAATAAGAAATATGCAAAATATAAAATTTGATATTGAAAGTCAAAAAATATATAATATAAATGATATTTCCCGCATAAAAATAAATATAGCATTTTTATTTATCAAATTTATTAATTATTAAATTTTTAAAAATGTCTCCAAGCATAGCTATCGGTATATTCGGCATTATTATAGTCATCGGATTCATAGGCGAAATACTTTTTGAATACACGAAAATTCCTTCAATTCTTTTTTTAATGGCTGCGGGGCTTTTACTGGGGCCGATTTACCATATATTTAATCAAAGCGTTTTTCTTTCGTTTGCGCCTTATTTAAGCACTTTAGTCTTAGTTTTAATAATGTTTCAGGGCGGCATCGAGCTTGATTTTTTAACAGTTTTTAAATCGTCATATCTTTCTATGATATTGATAATAATAGGACTTTTGCTTTCTATTATATTGGTAGGAGGAGCGTTTTACGTAACGGGCGGCGGAGATTTAATGCAGTCTTTAATGCTTGGGGTTATAGTCTCATGCTCAAGCTCGACGGTTATAATGCCTTTATTGCCGAATATTGATGCGACCGAAAAAAGCAAGACGGTAATAGCTATAGAATCGACGTTCAACGACGCATTTGCAATAATTATTTTAATAGTTTTAATAGAAATAGCAAAAAATTCATCCGCAAGTTTTAGTATCGGAGGAATTGCAATGCAGACGCTTTATTCATTTGCCGTATCTGCATTGGTCGCCGTAGTAGCGGGAATAATATGGTATTCGCTTTTAAAATTTTTAACCAATACGAAGTTTGCATATTCCGTTACTTTTGCCGCAATGCTGGTGATAGTTCTTATTATGCACTATATCCATGGAAACGGAGCTATAGCCATACTTGTTTTTGGTATAATGATGGGCAATGAAGAACTTTTAACCAGACTAAAGTTAAATTTTTTTAAAATGAGCATAAAAAATTCCGTCATAAAAAAATTTAACCATGAATTTTCGTTTTTAATTCGTACGGTTTTTTTCGTGTTTCTTGGAGTGGTAGTAGAATTGACGGACGTTGGAGTAGAATTTTTTATCAGGCTTTTTGTGATAATCCTGCTTATAATAATTTCAAGATATATAGCGGTATCGTCTATTTTTAAACTGCAGAATCTCAAAAAAAATCCCGTTCCAGTTTCAGACCCTACTTCTGCTTCTACGGGTAACATTGAAGACGTTAAAAAAGAAAAATTTTTTATGTTGTCCATGATAGGCAGGGCGCTTGCTACGGCTATTATGGCGTATATGCCTTTAAACGCGGGCATTCCCGGAACGTCTAAATTTCCGGAATATGCGTTTACGGTAATTATAGCGACGAATGTTCTTTTAACTTTCGGTGTTTGGTACGGTTCGCGCAAATATAAAAAGAAAAAACCTGAAGCTGAAATCATAACGGAAGTTAGTTCTTAATACTTCGGCGGAAATTTCAAATTTTATAAATTTTCAATTATAAAGAAAAAGTTGTATAATAATATGCCAAAACTATAAAGTGAAATAATATTTAATTAATGTAAATTATTGGAGGTAAAAAAATGGATTATTCGTTAATCGATACGGAGTATCAAAAATTACAATCAGAGGCAAACAGCGTCGGCGATAAAATACAAAATTTGGCGGCTAAGTTACAAAAATTACAGTCTTCAGGAAATCAGGATGCCCGCGAATGGCTTTTAGACCTTAAAGATATAGCTCTTTCCGTTCAGAGCGAGCAAAATCAAATGTTTTCTTTTTTGCAGACTTTACATCAAAATATTCCACAGGTTAGCGACC
>JAJZLA010000060.1 GCA_021803845.1 bacterium
AGATCTGTTTTCTATAATTTATACGGGCTTTCTTATATCTTTCCTCGTTAAAATTTTTGAAATTCCGGGCGGCAGACTCCTAATATTGCTTTTGTTTATTCTGGTATGGGCATCAGATATTTTTGCTTATTACGGCGGCAGGCATTTCGGGAAGCACAAGCTTATCCCGTCTCTAAGCCCTAAAAAAACCGTAGAAGGGGCGGTCATAGGTTTTTTAGCCGCCGTCTTTACCGCACTCATATTTAGAATATTTATAAAAGAGTATCAGCAGTTTACCGTGATTTCATTTATAATTTTGTCTTCCATCGCCGTAATAGCTGGAATGTATGGCGATTTAACCGAGTCTTTAATTAAAAGGATGGGCGGGAAAAAGGATTCAGGGACTTTAATTCCGGGTCACGGCGGTATTTTAGACAGAATAGACAGCCTGATTCTTGCCGCCCCGTTTTTTTACTATATTTCGGTTTTTTGTTTAAAATAAAATAAAAATAAATATATATTATATATATTATGCGAAATATATTTCTTGCCGGTTCTACCGGTTCTATAGGCAGAAATGCAGTAAACGTAGCAGCGTCATATCCGGATTTCCTTGCCGTAAAAGGTATTGCGGCGGGGCATTTTACGCAGGAATTAAAAGAACAGGTTGTAAAGTTAAAACCGGCATACTGCGTTCTTTCTTCAAAAACGGAATGCGCTAAGGCTAAAGAAGGTTTAAAAAACGTCAAAGGCGTTAAGACGAAATTGATTTTCGGCGAAGAAGGACTGCATGAAGCGGTTTCCGACGGCTTATTCGACGTGGTATTGAACGCTATAAGCGGTTCCGCGGGGCTTTTGCTTTCTTACAGGAGCCTTGCGGCGGGCAAAGACCTTGCGCTTGCGAATAAAGAATCCATGGTTATGGCCGGCAATATTCTGAATAAAACGGCGAAAAAGCATAAAGCTAAAATAATTCCTGTAGATTCCGAACATTCTGCTCTGTTTCAGTGCCTTAAAAGCGGAGTTAAGCAGGACGTTAAAAAATTAATCCTTACGGCATCGGGAGGACCTTTTTACGACAAGGACAAAAACTATTTCAAGAATATAACCGTCGATATGGCATTGAATCATCCTAAATGGAAGATGGGAAAGAAAATAACCGTAGATTCTTCCACGCTCGCCAATAAAGGGCTTGAAATAATAGAAGCTTCGTTTTTATTCGGTTTTAAAGAAGATAAAATCGACGTCGTTATACATCCGCAGGCGGTAGTTCATTCGATGGTTGAATTTATGGACGGTACGTTAATAGCCCAGATGGGAGATGCCGATATGAAAGGACCCATAGGTTATGCCATGTCTTATCCGCATCGTTTTCATAATCTCATGAAACCGATAGATTTGACCGAAGTTGCAAAGCTGGAGTTTTTTGCGCCTGACGACGAGAAGTTCCCTTTTTTAAATATTGCAAGAAGTTCTTTACGGGAAGGCAGGAGCATGCCGGCGGTTTTTTGCGAAGCAAACGAGATTTTCGTTAATTCTTTTTTAAACCGAAAAATATCTTTTAATAAAATCGCCCAAAACGTGGAGTCGGTAATGCAAAAGCACAAACCTTTCGAATTAAAAACCATAGAAGACGTCATAGAAGCGAAAAAGCAGGCCGAATCTCTTTCAAAAAAGCTCATTTCCGGTATTTAGCGTCTAAGTTGCGGCGGGGGCAGAATCGGAAAAAAAATCCCGACTTTTCCTCAAAATTGTTATATAATATACTACTAAACAATCAAACGAAAAATAATTAAGAAAATAACTAATAAAGAAATAAAGAGGAAACGGTGCCGGATTTTATTTTCCGCAAACGGTTAGGTTAATTAACATATAAAAATTTATTAAGGAAAATTAATCTGACGCCATTTCCGTAAACGGAGGATTTATGATAATAGAATCTTATATGGGTAAATATCCGAAGATAGACGAAACGGCGTATATGTCGCAAAACGTAGTTATCGTAGGAGACGTAGAAATAGGAAAAGGATGCAGCGTCTGGTACGGTTCGGTTATCAGGGGCGACGTACATTACATTAAAATAGGCGAAAATACAAACGTTCAGGACAACAGTGTTCTTCACGTACAGCACGATACCGGTCCTTTGATAATAGGCAGAGGCGTTACGATAGGGCACAACGTTAATCTTCACGGGTGCGAGATAGGGGATAACTGTCTTATAGGAATAGGAGCCATAGTTTTAACCGGAGCAAAAATAGGCAAAAACTGCATAATTGCCGCCGGGGCTTTAGTCAAAGAAAATACAGTTATACCCGAAGGTTCTTTGGTAGCCGGACTTCCCGGAGTAATCAAAAAAAATCTGAGCGAAAAAGAGATAGATTCGATAAGGGAGTCCGCGAATAATTACGTTAAATACGTTAAAAATTACAGGGGAGAATAGTATATTGCTTTTAAACTCCGTCTCAGACGACAAATTTAAAGCTTCAATAGACATTGGCACGAATACTATAAGATGTCTTGTAATTGGACCGAAAAGCGATTTTTTAAGTCCCGATTACGTTGATATGAAAATTATCAGACTGGGCGAAAATTTTAAAAAAGAAGGAGTAATTACCCAAAGTTCAATAAACAGGCTCAAAGACGCTTTAAAGGTGTATTTAGAAAAAATTAAAAATTACGGCATAAATCCGGAGAATGTCGCTATAACCGGCACAAGCGTATTAAGAGATGCTCCAAATGCTAAAGACGTAGAATATATAATTTTTAACGAATTCGGATTAAAGCTGGAAATTATAAGCGGAGAAAAAGAGGCTTTAATAACTTTAAAAGGAATTTCTAATTGTTTTAACGGTATTAACGAATTTTATTCCATAGACATAGGGGGCGGCTCTACCGAATACGCCTGCGTTAAAAACGGGTCGCCTTTGTGGAAATACAGCTTAAACATGGGAGTTGTGCATCTTACGGAAGAAATTATTAAAACCGACCCTGTGTCAGAAGAAAATTTAAAAGAATTGGAAAGCCGAATAGATGAAAAATTAAATACGCTGAAAACTAAAATAAAAGAAACCGGTTTTGTTTTTAAACCGGCAAAACTTTTCGGAACTGCAGGAACATCGACTACTCTTGCTATGGTCGATTTAAATATGAAAAGCTATGACAGGCTTAAAGTGCACGGATATTTCGTAAGCAGGGAAAAAACCGCCGGAATTTATAAAAGATTTGCCGCGGCGAAAATATCCGACAGGCTGAAAATTGACGGCGTAGAAGCCGGAAGGGAAGATCTCGTGCTCGCCGGAGCGGCCATAATGTTAAAGAGCATGGATTTTTTTGAAGTTTCGGGTTTTACCGTTTCGGAATGCGGACTGCTGGAAGGACTTATAAGTTAAATAATAAAGAAAAAGAGGGAAATTTAAAATGAAAGAGATTATTGCGGAATCGCTAAGTTTCGACGATGTTTTGATAGTACCCGATTATTCGGAAATACTTCCGAAAGACGTAGATTTAAAGACTAAATTTTCAAGAAATATAAACCTGAATATTCCGCTTGTAAGCGCGGCCATGGATACGGTTACCGAAGCTGAAACGGCAATTTCGCTTGCGCGCGAAGGCGGTATAGGCGTAATACATAAAAATCTGACCGTTCAGCAGCAGAAAGCCGAAGTCGAAAGGGTTAAGAAATCCGAAAGCGGTATGATAACTAACCCCGTGAAAGTAAATCCCGACGATAAAATATCTTTTGCATTGGATATCATGAAAAAATTTATGATTTCGGGCGTGCCGGTAGTAAAAGGGGATAAATTAGTAGGAATACTCACGAACAGGGATTTAAGGTTTTCGGTCAATCTTGACGAAAAAGTCGCCGACGTCATGACTAAAGAACATCTCGTTACGGTGCCGGTAGGAACTACGCTGGAAGAAGCCAAAAAAACGCTACACGAGAAAAAAATAGAAAAACTTTTGGTCGTGGATGACGATTATAATTTAAAAGGGCTTATAACTATAAAGGATATAGAAAAAATTAAAAAATACCCGAATTCGTGCAAAGATTCTCTGGGAAGGCTCAGAGTAGCAGCCGCCGTGGGCATTGCCAAAGATACCGAGGAAAGAGTTGAGGCGCTCGCCGAAGCAGAAGCGGATGCGGTAGTAATCGATACGGCGCACGGATATTCAAAGGGTGTTATAGATATGGTAAAATATCTGAAAAAACGTTATAAAATGGATATAATAGCCGGCAATATAGCTACTAAAGATGCCGCAAAAGCTTTAGTGGACGCCGGAGTGGACGCCGTAAAAGTCGGCATAGGGCCGGGCTCCATATGCACTACCAGAGTCGTTGCAGGCGTCGGCGTTCCTCAATTATCCGCTATAATCGAATGTTCGGAAGTTTACGATAAAAACGGCGTTCCCGTCATCGCGGACGGAGGCATAAAATTTTCCGGAGATATTTCTAAAGCGATTGCCGGCGGGGCAAACAGCGTTATGATAGGCAACCTCTTTGCCGGTACCGAAGAAAGCCCCGGCGAAACCATAATTTATCAAGGACGAAGCTACAAGGTTTACAGGGGTATGGGTTCTCTCGGCGCAATGGTGAGCGGTTCCAAA
Source organism: bacterium (assembly GCA_021803845.1). The sequence continues at coordinate 4,585 of JAJZLA010000060.1, forward strand.
GACAGATATTTTCAATCGCACATACGGGACGAATCTAAATTTGTTCCCGAAGGCATAGAGGGGAGAGTTCCTTATAAAGGCAGTCTTTCCGATTCCGTCAATCAGCTTATAGGAGGCTTAAGAGCAGGCATGGGATATTGCGGAGCCGGTTCCATACAGGAACTTAGAACTAAAACCAGATTTATTAAAATTACTTCTTCGGGACTAAAGGAAAGCCATGTTCACGACGTTATTATAACAAGGGAGGCGCCTAATTACAGGTTAGATTAATTAATGGGAATACATTCTAAAATACTTATTATAGATTTCGGATCGCAATATACCCAGCTTATTGCGAGGAAAATCAGGGAAAGCAAGGTTTATTGCGAGATATATCCTTTTAATACTCCGTTAAGCAAAATTAAAGAATACAATGCAAATGCAATCATACTTTCAGGGGGGCCGTCTTCGGTTTACGATAAAAGCGCTCCCGTAATTTCTAAAGATTTATTTAAATTAAACATTCCTTTTTTAGGCATATGTTACGGTATGCAGATTATGGCGCATCTTCTCGGCGGAGAAGTAAAGCCTGCTAAAAACCGCGAATACGGCCATTCAAAACTTGAGATACTTCACAAGAGCAGCCTTTTAAAAGGATGCGGCAAATCGAGCTTAGTATGGATGAGCCACGGCGACGTCATAGTGAAAATTCCCAAAGGCTTTAAAATAACGGCGCAGACGGAAACTTGCGATACGGCGGCATTTGAATATCCGGAAAAAAAATTTTACGGACTGCAGTTTCATCCTGAAGTAGTCCACACCGAATGCGGGACTAATATATTAAGTAATTTTTTATTTGAAATAGCAGGCGTTAAAGGCGACTGGAAACTTGAAGATTTTATATCCGACAAAGTTGCGGAAATTAAGGAAAAAACGGGCGGAGCAAAAGCTGTATGCGCTCTTTCGGGAGGAGTCGATTCTACGGTAGCGGCGGCTATTACCGACAGGGCTATCGGCGGCAATCTTAAATGCATATTCGTCGATAACGGACTTTTAAGGGAAGCGGAAGCGGAATCGGTTATGAAGTATTATAAGGAAAATCTTAACCTTAACGTAAAATTAGTCAACGCTTCGGCTTTATTTTTAAAAGAACTTAAAGGGGTAACCGATCCCGAAAGAAAACGTAAAATTATAGGCAGGCTTTTTATAGAAATATTCGAAAAAGAAGCAAAAAAGATTAAAGGCGTAAATTTTTTAGTGCAGGGAACGCTTTATCCGGACGTAATAGAATCCGTTAAAGTGTTCGGAGCTTCAAGCGTAATAAAAAGCCATCATAACGTCGGCGGTCTTCCGAAAAAATTAAATTTAAAATTAATAGAACCTTTAAGGGAATTATTTAAAGACGAAGTCCGTGTAATCGGCAAAAAATTAGGAATTCCGGAAGAAATAATAAACAGGCAGCCTTTCCCTGGTCCCGGATTAGCCATCAGAATAATAGGGACGGTGGACAAAAAAAATCTCGATATTTTAAAGAAAGCCGATGCGATAGTTACTCAGGAAATAAAAGCGGCGGGATTATACGATAAAATATGGCAGTCTTTTCCGGTGCTCGTGCCGGTGAAAACTGTAGGCGTAATGGGGGATAAAAGAAGCTATGAATCGGTAGTTGCTCTTCGCGCGGTGACTTCCGTGGACGGAATGACGGCAGATTTCGCAAAATTAGATTACGATATATTAAGAGCGTGTTCTTCAAGAATAATTTCCGAAATTAAAGGCGTTAACAGAGTGGTTTACGATATCACTTCGAAACCGCCTTCGACTATAGAATGGGAATAATGTAAAGGAAACAAAAAATAATATAAGGAAAAGATATCAGATTTTATTTTTTTGCATACAAATAACGTCAATTAACAAAAAAATATTTGCAAAAAAATTAATCTGATACCTTTTCCGATAGAATGGGAATAAAAACGGAGTAAACTTATAATGAGCGATTTTGTTCATCTGCATCTTCATTCGCATTACAGTCTTTTAGACGGCGCAATTAAAATAGACGATATAGTAAGTAAAGCCATAGAATTTAATATGCCTGCCGTTGCGGTAACCGATCACGGAAATATGTTCGGAGCGATAGAATTTTACGAAAAAGCGGTTAAAAAAGGAGTAAAACCTATAATCGGGTGTGAAATGTATATTTCTAAATCCGATATGAAACTTAAAAATGCAAACGAGAAATTTTATAATCACCTTATTCTTCTTGCAAAAAACGATGCCGGTTATCAAAATCTTTCGAAACTGGTTTCTATGTCTTATATAGACGGGTTTTATTACAAGCCGAGAATCGACAAAAAGACGCTAAAAGACCACGGCGAAGGCTTAGTAGCTATGTCCGCCTGTATTAAAGGCGAAATACCTTATGAAATAGTAAAAGGAAGATTCGATTCCGCGGAAGAAAGCCTTAAGTTTTATTTAGATATTTTTAAAGACGATTTTTATTTAGAAATGCAGGTTCAAGGCATGGAAGAACAGCTTGCGGCCAACGACGGATTAATAGAGCTTTCTAAAAAATACGGGATACCTCTGGTCGCCACCAACGACTGCCATTATCTTCTTAAAGAAGACTATGAAGCCCACGACGTACTTCTTTGCATACAGACCGGAAAAACCGTCGAAGACAAAGACAGATTAAAATTTTCGACTAAAGACCTATATTTTAGGTCGCAGGACGAGATGAAAGAAATTTTCGGACGCTACCCTTCGGAAGCTATATCTAATACCCTTTTGGTTGCCGATAAATGCAATTTTTCTTTTAAATTAAAAGGCGGACACTATTTTCCCCAATTTAAACCCGGAAACGAAGCCGAAAAACTAAAAAACGCAAAAGCAGCCTTAGACGCAACCGTCGGAGCGAATCAATCTAATACTAATAATCAAACTAATCAATCGATTCAGGAGACGGAAACAGCCGACGCCGCCGATTTCGACGCCGCCGATTACTTCGAGAAAAAAACAAGAGAAGGTTTCGAGGAAATTTTTATAAAAACCCCCACAAAGGCAGCGGCAGAATCTTATTTAAATAGAAAAGACGAATACAAAGCAAGATTGGACATGGAAATAGAAGTTATTAAAAAATCTAATTTTGCGGGATATTTTTTGATAGTTTCCGACTTTATAAAATATGCTAAAGAGCATGGCATACCGGTAGGTC
>JAJZLA010000061.1 GCA_021803845.1 bacterium
ATTAAAGAAAATTTCGATATACATATCCATGCGTTTTCTCCTCCGGAGATTACTTTTATCGCCCAATTCAACGATATGACGGTTAAAGAAACGGTAAATGTTTTGAAAGAAGCGGGCTTAGATTCCGTGCCCGGCGGCGGAGCGGAAATATTAACGGACAGGGTAAGAAAAAAAATAAGTCCTAATAAAATAGACAGCGGACAATGGCTAAAAGTCATGGAAGAAGTTCACAATGCGGGTTTAAACTCATCCGCAACTATGATGTTCGGGACTATAGAAACCGACGAAGATATAGTAGAGCATCTTTTAAAACTTAGAGACCTTCAGGATAAAACCGGCGGTTTTAAGGCTTTTATTCCTTGGAGTTTTCAAAGCAAAAATACAGCGCTTAATCCAAGAGGCGTTTACGGCCATTATTATCTTAAAGTGCTTGCGGTCTCAAGAATAGTTTTAGATAATTTCGATAATATTCAGGCATCATGGGTGACGCAGGGGGCGAAAATGGGACAGGCTGCGTTAAGTTTCGGGGCTAACGATATGGGTTCTACCATGCTCGAAGAAAACGTCGTAAAAGCGGCCGGAACGGAAAACAGAACCGTCGACGAAAAATTAATGGTCCGCTTGATTAAAGACGCAGGGTTTGTTCCTGCGCAGAGAGCGAATAATTATACGCTAATAAAAAAATATTGATTTAAATACGGGGACAGAATTCAATTCTGTCCCCGTCACAACTCGGAAATTATCGATGGAAAAGGTGTAAGATTTTATTTTTCGCATATAGCAAAGTTTTATTAATATATTAAGTTTATTGCGAAAAATTAATATGACACCTTTTCCTTAAAATTATGTTATAATTTTTATAAATAAACGACAAATTATAAAAAGGCGAGGACATAATTTACGTGACGGAAAAAAAGCTTTTACATTTTAAAAATATTTTAAATAAAAAATTAGAGTCTCTGCTCGACGATGCTATGAAAACGGTTGACGCTATGACGAAAGAAGACGATAATTTTCCCGACCCTAACGACAGGGCGACTTTAGAATCCGACAGAAATTTCGAACTCAGGATACGCGACAGGGAAAGAAAACTGATCCCCAAAATACAGGAAGCGCTGTTAAGAATAGAAAACGGGACTTACGGCATATGCGACGAATGCGGCGGAGAAATTTCCGAAAAAAGATTGGAATACAGGCCGGAAGCTACTTTATGCATCGCCTGTAAAACTAAACAGGAAGAACTTGAAAAAAGAACGAATAAGTAATAATATTAAAATAACGGTATGGTATAATATATAAAAATTAATCTAACGGCTGTTATTTATTGAGGATAATGCATGATAAATTTAGCGGGCAGAATTATTCCAAGAAAAAAAATTCTTTTGGTAGAAGACAACAGGATGCATTCCGAACTGGTAAGAATTATTATACAATCGTCTTTTGACGCCGATATAACGATAGTAGAAAACGGAAGAGACGCATTGGATAAAATTACCGAAGGAAACATTTTCGACCTTATTATTATCGATATAATGCTTCCGAAGATAAACGGACTCGACGTTCTCAGGACCATCAGAAAAGTTTACGACAAAGTTCCTATTTTAATGATAAGCGCTCTGAACGACAAAGAAACGGTGAAAAAAAGTTTTGAAGACGGAGCTACCGATTACGTCGATAAACCTATAAGAAACGAACTGTTAAGAGATAAAATAAACAATCTGCTTAACGGCGCTTCTTTGTAATCTTTAATTTGCCGTTATAAATGCGTCATTGCGAGCAAAGCGAAGCAATCCCGCTTTCTATTAAATTGTATATAAATAAAATATTTATTACTTAACGGTTAAGGAGAAATAAGTTTAGCTTGAAGAAACTGAATAATTTTATGAACGGTGTCATGGCAAAAATTCTGATATACGGCGGCGGAAATGCCGCTAAAACTATGATTGAAATGCTTCGAGACGATAAAAACGTCGAGATAGCCGCATTAACTGCCAGAAATTTAGACAAGGAAGGCGCCGTTTACGCAAAAGAATCCGGAATAAAATGCTTTAAAACGATTAAAGAAGTTAACAACGCTAATATAAATTTTAATATAATATTTAATCTGACCGGAGAACCGGAATTAGAACTTGCCGAACTCGCCGTGCTTCACGACCATGGAACAGAGATTATTAATTCCGTCAGCTCCAAGTTTATTTACGACCTGCTTTACGACAGACACAAAAATCATATCGATAAAGAAAGCATTATTAAACAGTTAAGGGAGCAGAAGGCTTATTTTCAAAATATATTAGACGATTCTTTCGATATGATTATGGTTACCGACCGCCGCGGCATAATTACCGAATTTAATAAAGGCGGCGAAAATATGCTCGGCTATCCGCAGAAAGAAGTCATAGGAAAGCGGGCATCCGAATTTTATATAAATCCCGAAGAAAGGGACGATATTTTAGAAAAGCTTAAAAAAGATAAATTCGTAGCAAATTACGAAACGCGGCTTAGAAAAAAGGACGGAAGTACGGTTGATATATCACTCACGATATCCCGCATTATGGACAAGAAGGGCGATATAATCGGAACTATCGGCATTTCTAAAGATATTACGGACATAAAATTGCAGGAAAAAAGGCTGAAAGAGCTTAACGAAAATCTTGAAAATAAGGTTATCGAAAGAACGAAACAGCTGGAAGAAAGCAATAAGGAACTCAGAAGGGCAAACGAATTAAAATCTAAATTTATCGCAAATATGTCCCATGAACTCAGGACACCGCTTAACGCTATTATAGGCTATTCAGACCTGCTGAAAGATTCTTCCGACCTGAGCGAAAAACATAAAAAATATACCAATAATATATTAGTTTCGGGAAAACATCTGCTTCAGCTTATAAACAATATTCTTGACATATCTAAAATAGAAGCCGGCATGTTTACTCTTGAATACTCCGTTTTCTCTATTAAGGAAGCTATAGACGAGGCTGCGGTCGTTTTAAAATCGCTTGCCGGAAAAAAGAACCTTGCGATAACCGTCGATTATGAATGTTCCGAAGATTATAAGCTGTATTCCGACAGAATTAAATTTAAACAGGTAATATATAATCTTTTAAGCAACGCCATAAAATTTTCTTTTGAAAATTCCGAAATTAAAGTCGTTTGCAAAAATGTTTCTCCTGCTTTAAATATTAAACAGGCATCTAATTTTAACGCAAAAAAATACGAAGCCCCGCACGAAAAATTATTTGAATACATACAGATAGACGTTATAAACAGCGGAATAGGCATAGACGATAATTTTAAAAATAAAATATTCGATGAATTTACTCAGGCGGACAACAATTACTCCAGGCAGTATGAAGGAACCGGTCTCGGACTTGCTTTGACGAAAAAAATTATAGAGCTGCACGGTGGACATATAAGTTTTGAATCCGCTAAAAACGACTTAACGGATTTCACTTTTGTCCTGCCTAACCCTCTTGAAGCCGAAAAAGCATCCGCAATGAGCGTCGAAGAAACCGAAAAAACTTTAATAACGGTAGATGCCAAAACTTTTTTCAGAGACAATAACGCTAAAAGAAATAAACCTTTAGTGCTGGTTGCGGAAGACGACCGCCCAACCTCTGAAATTTTAACTATAAACTTGGTAAATTCGGGATATTCCGTTGCCCATGCATACGACGGAATTGAAGCCGTAGAAAAGGCGAAAAGTTTAAAACCTTTTGCGATTCTTTTAGACATTATGCTGCCTAAAAAGGACGGATGGGATGTTTTAAACGAATTAAAAACCGATAAAGACACTAAAAACATACCCGTAATTATAACCAGCATAATAGATAATAAAGATTTGGGATTTGCTCTCGGCGCTACGGATTATCTTATAAAACCTATAGAAAAAGAATCGCTTATTCATACTCTTTCCCAGTTTACCCTTACTTCTAAAAGAAAAAAGAGGCAGGTTAATATTCTTCTTATCGACGACGACCCTATAGTTCATAAAATGATAGAAAAAATTTTGACGGATGAAGGTTTTAATCTCGTTCATGCATATAACGGCGAAGAAGGGCTAAAAATGGCTATAGAACTTAAGCCCGATTTGATACTCCTTGATTTGATAATGCCCGATATAGACGGATTCGAAGTAGCCGAAAACATAAAAAAACATCCTATATCCGCTCAAATACCGATATTCATTATAACGTCCAAGGATTTGACGGTAGAAGAAAGGCTTAAACTTTCCGGCAATATAGAAAGAATAATAGGTAAAAAATCTTTTTCCGCCGAAGAATTGAGCCGTTCTATAAGGGAATTGGAACTTATTTATCCGCAGAAAGCCGGTTTATTCGACGAAATTACCGGTCTTTTAGACCATAATTATTTTAATATAAGATTGGCGCAGGAAATCAACAGGGCTAAAAGATATAACATAGTTTTCAGCGTCGTATTTTTAGATATAGACAACTTCAAAGAATACTGCGATTTAGTCGGAAATTTTCATTCGGATATAGCGCTCAAAAAAATATCGGAAATGTTGAAGAAGATGCTTAGAGGCTCAGACGTAATAGTAAGATTCGGCTATGACGAGTTTGCCGTTATACTTAATAATACTTTAAAAGATGCGGCGGCGTTCGTTGCAAACAGGTTCTGTTCGGTCATCAGAGATTATCCTTTTTACAAAGAAGAAGAACTGAAATCGAAAAAATTAACAGCTTCTTTTATAGTCGCTTCGTTTCCGAAGGACGGAGAGACTCCCGAAGAGCTGATTTCCAAAATTTACAACAGGCTGTGCGGCCTTAAGAATTCGGGAGGAAATGCCGTAGCTGAAGTAACCGTGTAATTAAAAATAAAAAAATAAATTAAAAAATAATTAAATTAATCAATATGCGCCATAAAATTCTTATTGTAGAAGATAATGCGATTAATCTTGATTTAATTACGGCAATGCTTGAACCCTTCGACTTAGAGATAATCACCGCCGAAGACGGTTACGAGGCTCTTAAAAAAACTGACGAAAATCCCGATATTTCTTTAATACTTCTCGATATAGGGCTTCCCGGAATAGACGGAATAGAAGTCTTTAAAAGACTGAAATGTATCGAATCATACAAAGATATACCCGTCATTGCGGTTACGGCGCATGCCATGTCGGGCAATAAAGAACATCTGATATCTCTGGGGTTTAACGATTTTATAGCAAAACCGATAGACAAAAATATACTTTACGAAAAAATAAGAGAATATTTAAAAATTGAAGGATAAAACGGACGGATTTAAATTTTACACCGAACTAAAGGTCAGATACGAAGAAACAGATGCAATGTCCGTCGTTTACTACGGCAAATATTTTGTATTTTTCGAAGTTGCAAGAACGGAATATCTTAAAAACATAGGCTACAAATATACCGACATAGAAAAAGAAGGTTTTTACTTCGTCGTAGCCGAATCCAACTGCAAATATTTTAATCCCGCTAAATACGACGACGATTTAAAAATATATACAAAAATAGAATATATTAAAAATTCAAGCTTTAACTTTATTTATAAAATAGTAAGAGAAAATAACAACTCCAAGAACTTGCCGCAAGACGACAAATACGATAAATCTTCCCGTATTAAACAAACCTCCGATATAACCCATGCCGATATCGCCTCAGGCAATACCGTCCTTGTCTGCGTGGACAACGCAGATTTTAAACCTAGACGGATTCCGGAATACCTAAGAAAAGCGATTAATGATTTCGAAAAATACGATTAGTAAATTCCAGCTGTAACCGTCTCCTTCTGCATTTGCAGGATTTTGTAACGCAAATGTAACAAAAAATTAACATATTTTTAACATTTTCGTCATAATCCTGAAACATTAAAATGATTAAATAATATTATCTCAGTTATTTTGGTATCGATATTAAATTAATTTAATCTTTAAGTTTAAGGAGGTGCGCAGCAATGTTCGCAAAAAAATTAAAAAACGCCGTTTATTTTAATCCGTTTAAAACATTTAAAAATTTTTATTTAAACTCTTCAATAAAGATAGCCGCAAAAATTCATTCCGAGATTAAAGGAAATACTTCAAATAAGTATTACGGCAAGGTTTTAATGTCCGTCTTTATTTTCGGCAGTATTATTTCGGCCGCTTCAAACGCTTCCGCGATGATAAATTTAAACCAGGGTTCGCTCGGCATTGGCGCTTCCGGTATTTTAAACGAAGCAACCACTTGGATATGCTACAGGCTTGCTCCCGCTACGCTTACTATAGGACTCGTTAAAGGATTTTACGATATAAAACAGCACAAACCCGATGCCGCAAGAAAAGCGTTTATAACTGCGGCTGCAGGAACAGGAGTTATGCTTGCGCCGACTATAACCGGAGCCATACTCGGAATTGTCCAAAATGCCGGAGGCGCTGCAGCCGGAATGAACATCGGGACCGGCAACGGCGCAACGACTATAGGACAGCCTTAATTTAAATTGATTAGGAAAAGGTGTCAGATTAATTTTCCGCAATCAATTTTATATGTTAATTGACTGCTCCATATGCCGAAAATAAAATCTGACACCTTTTCCGTCAGCAATTTTGATATGGTTAAAATAAAAAATGGCTCAAAAAAAGCAAAATAAAACAATAAATACGGAAGGATATACCGAATTTAAAATATACAGCGAAATACACGGAAAAATAACGAGATTCGGACTTGAAATTTACGACTGGGCATTTTTTATTTTTTTAACTGCGGCATCTATACTGATACTTAAAAAAACAATTATTATAGCAATATTGACAGATACCGCAGTATTAATATTTTTAAAAAAATATAAGAAAAATAAACCCGATTTTTATACAAGTTCGCTTTTGTCTTTTATATTCGCAAAAAAAGAACTTTACGTTTTAGACTCCGAAAAATAAAAATAAAAATATGCTGCTAAATGCCGTTTTAAAAAAAATAGAACCGTCGGATTCATTAAATAATTACATTAACCTTTTGTCCGTAAACGACGGTATCGCCATAGGGGCCGACGGGTCTTTCACTATAGGCTTTTCCGTAAAAGGTTTCGATTTCTATCTTGCTGAAAATAAAATAGCCAACGAAACTGCTTACGTAAACGACCTCCTGCTTAATCTTATGGATGAAAACATCGGACTGCAATGGATTTATAAAATAGACGACAAAAATAAAAAATTTATTTATGATTACGAAAAATCTTCGGTGCCGCCCGACAATTTTAAATATATTAAAGAGAATAAAATAAAGTATCTGGAATCTAAAAATATTAAAAACGTTAATATATATCTTTTTTGCACTATTAACGCTTTAAATCTTCGTTCAAAGAACGGCGGAACGGGTTTAATTTCCAGACTTGCCGATTTTGCGGGCGGGCTTATTAAAATAGATTTAAAGACTTCCGTTAACTCTATTGCAAAACTAAACGCAGTCTGCGATAAAAAAATAATAGAAAGAAAGTTAAAAAACGTCGAGAATAATCTATGTTTTATATCTTCAAAACTCGATTTAAATTTAAAAAGAATGAATAACCAGGAACTTACGGACTATTTTTACGAAGAATTAAACCCTTTAAGATTTGCCTCGGGAATCGAAGCGCCGAACTGGGAAGATATGCTGGACGGCTCTACGTTCAGGAGTCAGCTTATATATTCGTATGCGGAAATAAAAAAAGATTTTTTTTATATAGACGGATATTATTACAAATTTATAAATATGCACAGGCTGCCGCCGCGGATAGATTCTTTCGGTATAACTCCCTTATATTA
>JAJZLA010000062.1 GCA_021803845.1 bacterium
GTTAAAAGGGAGCCTGTTGCCGCGGCGCTGTAATGAAGGAGATTTTCAAGATAAAAAGGCATAAGGAAGAGGACGGCAAATAAGACGTAATAGGATAGCAATCCGGTAACGTTTCCTGCCGAAAACCCCCATTTTTTAAAAAGTTTTAAGTCTATCATCGGGTGTTCCACTTTAATTTCCGTATAAACGAAAAGCGGCAGTAAAACTGCGGCGATAACAAAATAAGTAATTATTATAGGCGAAGACCAACCGAATTTTGTTCCTTCGTTGATTGCAAGGATAAGAAATGCAAGCCCGGCTGCAAAAAAAGAAATCCCAAAGTAATCTATTTTTTCTTTTTTCTTCATATTAGCCTTGCTTGACGGCAGGATAAATAAGGCCATAAACGTTCCGGCAATTCCTATCGGCACGTTAACGTAAAATATCCAGCGCCATCCTATAGCCGCAATAATCATGCCGCCTACAAAAGGACCTATCGACATTGCGATAGCCTGAACGGAACCCTGAAGCCCTATAGCCTTGCCGAGTTCGTTAGAAGGAAAAGCCTGGGTTATTATAGCAACGGAATTAGCCTGAAGAAGTCCTGCTCCTACCGCCTGAAGAACGCGGGAAAAAATAATAAAATTTGCATTAGGCGCGACGCCGCAAAGCGCCGAACCTACGGTGAAAACCACGAAGCCGGTATTATACATCTTTGTTCTTCCAAACATATCGGCGAGTCTTCCAAATAAAGGTAAAAAAACTGTAAGAGTCAGCATATAAGCCATTGCTACCCATTCTATAACTGCCATATTTACTTGAAAGCCTTTTTGCATCGTCGGCATAGCGACGTTGACTATACTTACGTCTAAAGCAGACATGGTTGCGCCTACCAGAACCGTTGAAAGTATAAACCATTTCCAATTTGGATGAGATTCAAAGTACGGATGAGGAAAACCAGATTTTTTTTCCAATTTAATGCCCCCCTGTTTTTTCTATTTTATATTTTCGTTTAATTTTATTCCTAATTCTCTAAGCTGAATCATGTTTACCTCCGAAGGAGCGTCCGTAAGAGGACAATATGCTTTCTGCGTTTTCGGGAAGGCTATGACGTCCCTTATAGATTCTTCATTTCTCAGTATCATTAATATTCTGTCCAATCCAAAAGCAATACCTCCGTGCGGCGGAGCGCCGAAACGCAGAGCGTCTAAAAGAAAGCCGAATTTTATTTTAGCGTCTTCCGGCGATATAGAAAGAATTTTAAAAATAGTTTCCTGTAGTTTAGAATTATGTATCCTGATACTTCCGCCGCCTATTTCTTCTCCATTAAGCACGAGATCGTAACTGTCCGATTTAACTGATAAAGGGTCGGTTTCAAGTTTTTCGATATCTTTAACTGCAGGAGAAGTGAAAGGATGATGAACGGCGACTATCTTTTTTTCCTCTTCGGAGTATTCGAATAAAGGAAAGTTGACGACCCATAAAAGATCCAACCTGTCTTTATTTATAAGATTATATTTTTTAGCTAGGTGCAGTCTCAATCTTCCAAGTACGTTTTCCGCAGTTTTTTTTGAATCCGACTGATAAAAGATTATATCGCCGTTTTTAGCTCCGGTTGCGGCAATCAGTTTGCTTCTCTCTTCTTCGGATATGAATTTTGAAATCCCTCCTTCTAAAGCATTATTTTCGGAAACTTTCGTCCATGCAAGCCCTTTCGCTCCGAACTCTTTTGCGGTATTTAGAAGTTCGTCTATATCTTTTCTTGAAAGAAGATTTGCGCCGTCGGGCAGGCAAACCGCTTTAATAACGCCGCCGCTTTTAACATTTTCTTTAAAAACGTTCATGGCGGAGTTTTCAAAAACATCCGTTAAGTTGCGGATAATCAATTCAAATCTGGTATCGGGTTTGTCGCTGCCGTACTTGTCCATCGCTTCGTCGTAATCAAGAACTTTAAACGGACGTTCTATTTTAATGTTTAAAAGTTTTTCGAACAGCATAGCAAACAACTCTTCAGCGACTGAAATAACGTCCTTGTTTTCTACAAAAGACATTTCCATATCCAACTGTGTAAATTCCGGCTGTCTGTCTGCCCTTAAATCTTCGTCCCTGAAACATCTTACTATTTGATAGTACCGTTCAAATCCGCCGACCATTAAAATCTGCTTGAATAATTGAGGCGACTGCGGAAGGGCAAAAAACCTGCCGTTGTTTAATCTGGAAGGGACCAAGAAATCCCTTGAACCTTCAGGCGTGCTTTTTGTCAAAAAAGGCGTTTCTATATCGAAAAAACCTTTTCCGTTAAGAAATTCTCTTACTAGATGTGTAAATTTAGACCTAAAAATTAAATTATCTTTTAATCTTTTGCTTCTTAAATCTAAATATCTGTATTTAAGCCTGGTAAATTCATTGACTTCCGATTCTTCGTCTATCTGAAAAGGCAAAACTTCGCAGGTATTAAGAATTTCTACTGCTTTAGCCGCAAGTTCCAAACTGCCGGTTTTTAAAGTATCGTTTTCGGTTCCTTCCGGTCTTTTTCTTATTGTTCCGCTTACTGCAATTACATATTCGTTCCTGAGTTTTTTTGCGGTTTTAAAAGACTCGCCTTCAATGTTTTCGTCAAAGACTATCTGAAGTATTCCCGAATAATCCCTTAAATCTATAAAAATCAAACCGCCGTGGTCGCGGTAGTGCATTACCCATCCTTTAAACGTAAACTTTTTACCTATATCCGATTCTTTAATATCTTCGCTTAATGTCCGCATTATTAATCTTGTCTCTCCTATCATTTTGTAACCATTTTGCGGCAGCGCCGAAATTCAATTCCGGCACTGCGTTTATAAAACGGCAGGATTTTTTTTGTTCAATTTTTAAGTTTATAATTTTAATGCCGTTCATGTCAATAAAAATTTATCGATTTCTTTTTCCATGATATGATTTCCGTATAAAAAATCCATATGATTTTTTGCTGGAATGTTATTGATAAAGGAGTTTATGATTTTTTTGGATAAATCTTGAATACATTTTTCTTTTATTATTGAGTCTTTTTTCGAGTAAACAAAATAAAAAAACATTTTTTTAAAATTTTCGTTAATAAATTTTACGTCTTTTTCATAGTTTCGGCTTTTACCGTAATCTTGCGAATATTTAAAGTCGTTAACGACTGCGGAATCAGGAGTTCTTTTTATATCGGCTAAAGCTTTTTTTAAAATATTTTTATCTCTTGAACCGAGAGCATCTTTTAAGAAAAGCATAATAGTTCTGTCGAAAGAATTTTCTAAGCTTCTTATGAAACTATCGCTGATGCCCGTATCGTGGCATCCGGCTATAAGCATAATTTTTTCGGTATTTTCCGGAAATAAAGCCGCATATTTTAAGCATATCTGCGCTCCCATGGAATGGCCTATTAAAGTTATTTTAGCACTATTTTTCATAAGTTCTTCGGCTATTGAATTTATAGATTTTGCGTAAAAAGAAATGCCGTCGTTTTCAGGCATTATAAAATTTAGCTTATTATCATCGTCAGAATCGGCGGCAACGGGTAAAGACCTGAAATGAAACGGCAAATCGGGAACTAAAATATTAAAAGTTTTGCCGAAGCGTTTTTTTATATAGTTAAAAATATAAAGCATCGAAAGATGATTTCCGCCGGCGCCGTGAATTAGAACTATACATCTGTTTTCAGCTTTTTTATCTTTAGCAATAGGCGCTTCATGAAAAATATAAAAAATATCTATGCCGTTTACTTCTTTATAAGACACGCTGAATTTTAAAAAATAGTCAAAATATGTTATATTAAAAATTAAAATTAATTAAAAAGATTATAACATAATAAATAAAATGTTCGTAAAAAAATTAGCATATTTTTACTATAAAAAAAAGTTAGAAAGACAGATATTAAAGAATAAAATCCCTCAGCACATAGGAATAATATTGGACGGCAACAGGAGATACGCCAAGAAATGCGGTTTTGAAGATGCAAGCAGGGGGCATAGAAAAGGCGCCGATAAACTTTATGAAGTTCTTTCCTGGTGTTTAGACTTAAAAATCAAAGTCGTTACCGTATGGGCATTTTCTACGGATAATTTTAAAAGAAGCCGCTCCGAAATCGACAGTTTAATGCATATAATTAAAAATCAGCTTGAATCTTATATAAATTCAAAATTTATAAACGATAATAAAATAAGGGTTTCGGTTATCGGCAAAAGAGAGCTGTTGTCCGAAGATTTAATAGAAGTCATCGACAGACTCGAAAATAAAACTAAAGATTATTCCAATATGAAACTTTATATAGCCGTCGGATACGGAGGAAGGCAGGAGATATGCGACGCTATAATAAATTTTATTTCGGATAATATTTATATAATAAATAAAACAAGCCATGTATGCGAAGGTTCGGACGAAAATAAAAAAGGAGCTTTGCATAAAAATTCGTCCCTGCAGGACACTAATAGCAGGCAATGTTCTTCAGGTTTTAACGACGATTACGATTACCTGTCCAATATTATTACCGTTGAAAATATATCCAAATATCTTTATGCGAAAGGTTCCCCCGACCCCGATTTAATTATAAGGACTAGCGGAGAAATCAGATTATCGGGTTTTCTGCTTTGGCAGAGTGCATATTCAGAGTTTTATTTCTGCGAAGCATACTGGCCGGAGTTCAGGGAAATAGATTTTTTAAGGGCTATTAGAAGCTACCAGTCGCGCCAGATAAGGACAGGAAAGTGATTTATAATAATAAGCGGGAATCCAGAGTATCGGCAAATAAGCGATTTACGGTCAAAAAGTTTAAGTATATTAGGGGAATGCAAAATGGCTTTTAACAAAAAGCAGAAAAAGACTATCATAGCAATGAGCTCCGTCGTGGGACTAAGAATGCTTGCGGTATTTCTTGTTTTGCCGGTTTTCGTGCTGTTCGCCGAAAAATTTACGTCAAGTTTTATTTTAATCGGAATTGCATTCGGTATTTACGGCTTATCGAGGGCGATTTTTCAGATTCCGTTCGGTTATATTTCCGATAAAATAGGAAGAAAAAACGTTTTGTTTTTCGGCATGCTTTTATTCGGCATATTTACTTTTATAATAGGTTTTTCCGATAATATTTACGAACTTATTTCTTTAAGGTTTCTTCAAGGAGTCGCCGCCGAAAGCTCTGTTGCGTTTGCTTTGGTTTCCGATACCGTTTCCGAAGGAGACAGGACTAAAGCTATGGCGTTTCTCGGTATTCCTATAGGATTAAGTTTCGTAGTAGGTATCGTAATGGGACCCCTGTTTTCTTATTATTTCGGCTATCCGTTTTTATTTTATGTTTCCGGCATTCTGGGGATAATCTCGGCCGTCTTAATCCTTGTATGGGTAGAGGAGCCGAAAAGCAAAGAAATGCTTAAAGAAATAGAAATTTCCTTTAAGGATGCCGTTGCCGTTTTGAAAAATAAAACGCTTGCAAATCTTTCCGTGCAGGGTTTTCTTTTGTCTTTCTTTATGACCGTTTTCTTTTTCGGTCTGCCTTTAATAGTCAAACATGAATTAGGAACCGGATATTATTATAAGGTTTTAATACCTATGGTCGTATTTTCTCTTTTTGCAATGATTAAAGCTTCAAAAAAAGCTGATATGGGATATGAAGTTCATCTTTTGAAATTAAGTTTTTTATTGATGGCTGTTTCAAGCATTTTTATGTTTTCCGATACTAAAGGTTATGCCCTGCCGGTAATTATAATCGGCGGAATTTTGTTTTTTACGGGTTTTTCTATTACCGAACCTATAATGCCTTCTTTAGTGTCGTCTTCATCGGATAAGTCTTTCGTAGGCACTTCCATGGGGGTTTACAATACTTTGCAATTTTCGGGAAGTTTTATAGGCGGAAGCATAGCAGGATTGCTGTACGAAAGCTACCGCAGTTTCATACCGGCTATTCTAATAGCTTCTTCTTTAATTTGCTATATATTAATAATGAGGATTAAGAAGTGAATTAAGCATTATAAATATTTATTAAAATATTATGAGTCAAAAATTAAATAAAATAAAAATTTTTGTTTTAAATATTTGGAAGCAATTTATTGATGTTTCCATAAAAATTAAATTAATCGGGCTTACTATACTTACAAGTCTTTTTTTGGGAATTATAATTTTATATTTTATGATATCTTTTTATAACGGGGAAATTTCTCATGATGCACGTTATATGAGCATGGTTATAGGAAAACATGTTTCCGAAGATTCCGCAAATTTTATTGCAGGCAAGGAATATAATAAACTAAATATATTGCTTAAGAATGAAATTAAAAACAATAAAAATATTCTTTATATATTTTTCTTAAATAACAAAGGAACTGTAACCACCTATGCTTTTCATAAAGGTTTTTATCTTAATATCATGGGTAATATTCTAAAAAAAAATAATAGTCGGAATAAAATATTTATTGTTAAATATAATAATAAAATATACGGGGAAATTTTGGATACGTCGTTTCCAATATCTAAAGGCCGGTTGGGAACAGTAAGAGTCGGGATATCCATAGACCGTATGAAAGACTCTTTCTTCTCGCAGGAGTCCCCACTTTTTTTAAAAAATATTATTTTGATTTTAATCCTCAGCTCCATTTTTATATACTTAATATTCAAGATTATAGCATGGTGGTTTTTGACGCCCGTTGTTAAACTCTATGAAGCTACTAAAAAAATAAAAGCAGGAAATTACAATGTTCATATGGCTGCCAAAGGATATGACGAAATAGGAAAACTTTCGAATTCTTTTAACGAGATGGCTTTGATATTAAAAGAAGCCGAAAATGAGAGGGTTAAAAATGAAGACTTGAGAAACGATTTTGTTAAAAAAATTATTAATGCTCAGGAAGAAGAAAGAAGAAAATTGTCTCGAAGTTTACACGACAGATTTGGACAGTTTCTGTCTTCTTTAAAAATAAAGCTCAGAATGCTTGACGATTACAACGATGTAGTCGAAATAAAAAACAAAATTAAACAAATAAGGGATAATCTGACTGAAGGCATAAATCTTATCCACAATATGGCTAAAAATCTAAGACCAAGTATGCTTGACGAGGTTGGGTTGATTAATGCCATAAAACAATATATCGCAGACGTCGTTAAAAATAATCCTGCTATGAAAATAGATTTTTATCCTATTAATTTTTTAGAAGACCGACAGTTAGATAAAAGTATAGAGGTCAATATATACAGAATAATTCAAGAATCGGTATTAAATGTTATCAACCATTCCTGTGCAGATTCCGTTACGATAATTTTAGAAAGATACGAAGGTAAAATTAGAGGCATTATAGAAGATAACGGAAAGGGTTTTGGATGTTGCGGAGAAGATGACCAGCATCTCGGAATTGACGGCATGAAAGAAAGGGCTAAATTGTTCGGAGGAGAGTTGACTGTAGAATCCGAAAACAATTTAGGAACGGTAGTAAAATTTTATATTCCGATTACTAATAATTAATCAAGAAGAGGCATAGAGAAATGATAACGGTAGTTATAGTCGATGACCATTCTATATTACTTTCGACTTTAAAAATATTTTTGGACACACAGGAAGGCATCAGTGTTGCCGGAACGTCGAATGACGCCATGCGCGCCGTCGAACTTATAAAGACAAAAACCCCGGATGTCGTTTTACTTGACATATCTATGCCAAAAATAAACGGAATCGATTTAATACCAAAAATAAAAAAAGTTTCGCCAAACTCAAAAATACTGATGCTGACTATGTTTGAAGACAAGCAGTATATGCAAAAAGTTCT
>JAJZLA010000063.1 GCA_021803845.1 bacterium
TTTCGTCGCTTGGAAGCTGAACTGAGCCAGCTTGAAAAAAGATTGTCCGTTAAAGAAGATAATCTTGAAAAAAGAATATCGTTAATAGAAAAAAAAGAAACCGATTTAATGAGAAGAGAAAAGATGTTGTCTCAATCAGAAAAAACAGCTTTAGAAAAAGAAAAACTTGCCGAAGAAAAACTTAAGGAAAAAATTATCGAATTAGAAAGGGTTTCGGGCATGACCTCCGCCGAAGCTAAAAATACCCTGATAAATTCTATTACCGAAGAAGCCAAGCATGAATCGGCAAAAGCCATCAAAAGAATAGAAGACGAAACAAGAGAAATTGCGGATAAAAAGGCGAAAGAAATAATAGCGACGGCAATTCAGCGTTATGCGGGGGATTATGTCGCGGAAAAATCGATATCTTCCGTTCAGCTTCCAAGCGACGAAATGAAAGGCAGAATCATAGGAAGGGAAGGCAGGAACATCAGGGCGCTTGAAGCCGCTACGGGAGTAGATTTGATAATAGACGAAACGCCGGAAGCGGTAATACTGTCTTCTTTTAACCCCGTGAAAAGAGAGATTGCAAGGCTTTCGTTGGAAAGGTTAATATCCGACGGAAGAATCCATCCCGCAAGAATAGAAGAAATAGTCGGCAAAGTAGAGGAAGAGCTTAATCAGGCTATGAAAGAGGCCGGCGAGCAGGCTACTTTTGACGTCGGCATTCACGGCGTTCACCCCGAACTTCTTAAACTTTTGGGAAGATTAAAATACAGGACAAGCTACTCCCAGAATGTATATAATCATTCGATAGAAGTCGCTTTCCTCTGCGGAATAATGGCGGCGGAACTTAACATAAACGTTAAACAGGCCAAGCGCGCGGGTCTTCTGCACGATATAGGAAAAGCCGTTGACCATGAGGTTGAAGGTTCCCATGCGGTTATAGGCGCAGACCTCGCAAAAAAATTCGGGGAATCCCCTAAGGTAATACATGCTATAGCGGCGCATCATTTCGACGAGGAGCCTAACAGCGTTCTTGCCGTTCTGGTTTCGGCGGCGGATGCCTTGAGCGCGGCGAGACCAGGCGCCAGAAAAGAAATGTTTGAGACCTATGTTAAGCGGCTCGAAGAGCTGGAATCCATCGCTAATTCTTTCAGCGGAGTCGCTAAAAGCTACGTCATTCAGGCAGGAAGAGAAATAAGGGCTATAGTCCAGAGCCAGAAAATAACGGATGAAGATTCCGTTATGCTCTCGAAAGATATAGCAAAGAAGATTGAAACGACTATGCAGTATCCGGGACAGATAAAAGTAACGGTAATAAGGGAAACGAGGGCAACCGAATTTGCAAGATGACGATATCGATATTCTTTTTATAGGAGACATTATAGGGAAACCAGGCAGGTTAGCCGTTAAATCTCTTATGGGCGGATTAATTGAAAAATATAAGCCGGAATTAATTATTGCAAACGGCGAAAATGCCGCTCACGGCATGGGAATAACTCCGGATATCGCAGATTTTCTATTTGATTTAGGCATTAACGTTATAACTACCGGAAACCACATATGGGACCAAAAAAACATAATTCCGTATATTAATACGCATGACAGGCTTCTGCGCCCGGCAAATTACTCTGTTCTGGCTCCAGGAAAAGGATACGGCGTTTTCGATTCAAAATTGGGCAGTAAGATTGCCGTGATAAATTTAGAAGGAAGAGTTTTTATGAAGGGGCTTTCAGAGTCGCCTTTTACCGTTGCGAAAGATATAATTAAAGAGGTTTACGGCAAAGCCGATGCCGTAATAATAGACTTTCACGCGGAAGCGACGTCGGAAAAAGAGGCTTTAGCCTTATATTTAGACGGGGAAATATCAGCTTTTTTAGGCACGCATACCCATGTGCAGACTAACGACGACATGATACTCCCTAAAGGCACGGCTTACATAACCGATGCCGGCATGGTCGGTTCAAAATATTCGGTATTAGGTACTAATAAAGATATAGCTATTAAAAGATATTTAACAGGAATGCCGGAAAAATTCATTCCGGAAGAAAACGATATAGTTTTAAATGCCGTTTCTATAACGGTTGACAAAAAAACGAAATTAAGTAAAAATATTGAAAAAATCCGCATTAATAAATAATAAATCCAGAAAAGGAATTTAAATTTAAATATGAACAGCTTGAATAACGTTGGCGCAAAAAAAGAGATAGAGGCCGAAATACGCAGACAGATAGAAGCTATTAAAAGAGGAAGCGTCGAACTCATTAAAGAAGACGAGCTTTTCGAAAAGCTGTCTTATTCCGTATCTAATAATATACCGCTTAAAATTAAAGCCGGTTTCGACCCTACTTCTCCTGATATACATCTGGGGCATACCGTTTTATTGAATAAACTGCGGACATTTCAGGAATTCGGTCATACCGTATATTTTATTATAGGGGATTTTACCGCAATGATAGGCGACCCTACGGGAAAGTCTGAAACGAGAAAACCCCTGTCCAAAGAAGACGTTTTAAAAAACTCCAAGGATTATAAAGAACAGGCATTTAAAATCTTAAAGCCGGAAAAAACTAAAATCCTTTTTAACAGCTGGTGGCTGTCTAATTTGAAATTAGACGAATTCATTAAAGTTTCTTCAAATTACACCGTTAGAAGAATGCTTGAAAAAGACGATTTCGAAAAAAGATTTCAGGACAACAGGCCTATAGCTATGCATGAGTTTATATATCCGCTTTTACAGGGTTTCGATTCTTTATTTCTCGAAGCGGATATAGAAATAGGCGGAAACGACCAGAAATTCAACCTTATCGTAGGCAGGGAACTGATGAAAAGTTTCGGCTTAACTTCCCAGGCCATAATGACCATGCCTTTACTGGAAGGGCTGGACGGCAAAAACAAAATGAGCAAGTCGCTGGGTAATCATATAGGTGTATCAGACGAGCCTAACGAAATGTACGGCAAAATAATGTCGATATCCGACGATATGATGTTAAAATATTATGAGCTGTTGAGTTATATTTCCAATGAAGAATTAACGGAATTAAAATTAGAATTGGATAAAGGTTTAAATCCTATAATAGCTAAAAAAAGGCTTGCGCGGGAGATTGTAGAAAGATACCACGGTAAATTACTAGCAGGTAATGCCCAGAAATACTTTGAAGATAAATATCAAAGAAAAGTAAATCCGGAAGACATAACGACGATAGAGCTTAATAACGAAGAATATATGAAATTTATAAATAACGGGGGAGGAGAGTGGAACTTTAACAATATTCCGTCTTCGTTAATGCCTTCAGAGATTATCGTTAAATTTTTAGCCGATATTAACGCCGTTTCCAGCAAAGGTGAAGCAAAAAGACTTATTAAACAAGGCGCGGTAAAAATATACTTTGAAACGGAGAATAAAAATATCGGGGAATCGAAAGTGGATGCCGAAACCTATCCTATACCAAGAAGCATCAATGAATTCACGATAAAAGTCGGCAAGAAAAAAATATATAAAATAAAATCAAGGTCATGATAAAACCTTAATCCCCGCATAGTCATTCCCGCGTAAGCGGGAACGTTTCAAAAAACTTCACGAGACCAAAGGCCGAGAGCGAAGCGGTAATCCAGAAAATAAATTTCTATTGCAGGATTAGGGTAAAACCTTAATCCTAAATCTGTATTTGGGTACAGCTTGATAATTTATCGTATATAATATATATATATTAATATATTAGAGGCGGTCATAGACGATAGATATATATCCTCCTTTTTGGGCTATATACACCATAATAGATTTTTTATTAAAATAACAGCATAATAATATAAAATATAATTTTATAAAGAGGGATATTATGAATATCGTGGATATTTTTAAAGAAGGGGCGGATATATCAAGCAAAAATATAGTCATATTTGTTCCTATATTTGTAGTAATGCTTTTGATGTTTATATTGTCGATGCTTCTTTTTGAATTTGGGATTTTTCCGTTCGGTTTTATGGGCGGTTTCACCGGCGGCGGTATGGGGATGTATCCATCGGGGATGCCGTATTCCCCGTTTTCGTTTTTCTTTTCCGGCTGGTTTATCTTCATGATTATAGTTTTTTCTATAATGGAATTTATTGCATACGGAGCAACAATCGGCATGGCAAGCGAAGCCGCGGAAAAAGGTTCCGCAAGCCTGGCAAACGGCATCAATACGGCTTTGGGTCGTATTGCACCGCTTTTATTGGGGGCATTAATTATAGGCATTATTGTCGGCGTAGGCATCGTCCTTCTCGTTATTCCCGGACTTATAGCGGCTTTTTTCCTTATGTTCGCTCCGGTTGCAATAGTCGTAGATAAAATGGACGCAGTCAGCGCAATAAAAAGGAGCGTGACCATGGTAAAGCAAAATTTAAACGACGCCCTTGTTTTCTTTATAGCTGTGGTATTGGTCAGCGCGGTTTTTATTATCGCCAGAATGGCAGCGGGGGTCGTGCCGTTTATAGGCTATCCGATAGGGTTGATTTTAATGGGCGTTTTATCCAGTTACATAGCCGTAGTGACGGTTAAGTTCTATAAAAAATTAAGCGGAAACTCCGCCGGTGTAAGCGCAGGTTTGAACAGCTAAAATTGCGGAGCCGTGAATTATAAAAATTATGAAAACAGGAATCGCTTTAGGTATGTTTTTAAAAAATTACTGCAGGCCCGTCAGGCGATGTATGGGTTATGGGCGGTAGCGGAATCGTAAAATTAAATCCTGCAGGAGCGGTTATAGTAAATTATAAGGTTTCTTCCCTTTCATCTGCTTTGTATGCGGCAGGACCTTTCGCTGTCGCTATAGACGTCTCAGGGGACGTTTAGACGGCTTACGTTGGCAGCAACAATATTACGGAGTTAATCGGGGCGGCTAAGGGCCTGCAATATTTTGCGCAACCCGCTGGATAGCCTCTATAATTATTAATATTTAGATTGTTTAATTTAAACGATATAAAGATACCTTTAAATGGGGGAGTTATATGATAAATTCTATTAAAAAAGCATGGTTAGATAATATAAAAATACCGATTTTCGTATCGGCGGTTTTTGCGCTGTCTTTATTAGGGGGGATGCCGGCCGGATTAACTTCCAAGAGCGTTAGCGCCGCCGTATTACCGGGTTCGAGGCGTCCCTCGGTAATTTATACCAGCCCGAAAAATCGTGAAGACGGCGTCCTTCTTAATTCTAAAGTCTCGGTAACCTTTAACGAGGCGATGGACCGCGGTACTTTTACCCATTTTTCCGCTTACATGAAAGGACAGGATGGAACCGCGGTTTCGGGAACGGTTAGTTTTAGCGGCGCAGATTCTGTTTTTACATTCGTTCCCTCGAGCGCTCTCGCAACAGGAACCAGATATACCGTTACTTTGACGAGAAGGATTAAGTCGGCGGAAGGTGTACGTCTTTTAAGAAAATATTCGTTCAGTTTTATTACGATAGGCGACTTTATTTATTCCGCGGAAGGAAACGGGAACGTCTTTTCATGGTCGGTTTCCGGAGGAAAGCTTTCATTTTCCCCGTTAAGCATTGGTTCAGGAGAAGGCGCGGATTCCGTTGCCATAGACCCTTCCGATAAATATCTTTATGCAGCTAATTATAATATGGGAACGGTCTCGTCATATTCTATCCATAACGGCATACTTTCGCGCAGGCCGATAAGCGTGACGGAACGAAATTCAGGCTTTGAGCCGTATCATTTAGCCGTCGATCCTTCGGGGAAATTCATTTACGTTACCGATTGGAATAACGGCACAGTATCATCCTTTTCCGTCGATAAAGGCGTGCTCTCGCCTAATCCCGTCGGCGTTACCGCCCCGACGTCTTCCAACTTTAAGGGCGCGATAGACGTTATCGTTGATCCCTCCGGCAGATATCTTTACGTAGACGGCGGAACGGGAAATGCCGCTAAAGGATTTCAAAGCGTTTCCTCGTATTCAATTAGCGACGGAATGCTTTCCCCGTTAGGCGGCGCCTCTAATCATCCGAATAACTCGATTGAGAGCGCCGAATCCATGGTTCAGTCCGGCAATTTGCTTTTTGTTGCTGAGAACCATTACGGCTACATATCTTCATACGGTATTAACGGCGGAATGCTTGAATATACCGGAAATTCTACTCCATACGAGTCGTCATCAACCGGGGTAGTTTTCCTTGCAGCGGACCCTTCGGGCAGATACCTCTTTGCATCGGAGAACAACCCTGGCAATATTATATCTTACAGCATAGGCGACAACGGAGTATTAACTAAATTAAGCGAAACCGCAATAGGATACGGACGGCTGGCAAACCCGAATTATATTATTGTAGATCCTTCCGGCAAATACCTTTACGTAACATATTATAGCACGGGGAACCTGTCCGCCTATTCGATTAAAGACGGAATGCTTTCTGCCGAACCCGTCAGCGAGATAAGGAACGCCAATGCGACGCTATCAGGGGACTACTCGTCCATAGCGATTACGCCGCAGGTGTTTCAACATCCCAAATGGACGGTCAATCCAACGTCGTCGGTTCAATCGCCTTTAAATAACGCTGCGCCAGAAGAAACGAAAAAGGTAAAAAATAGCGTGAAGCCGATTTTTAATTATTTTCAGAATTTATTAAAATAGATTAATAGAAACAATATTTTTACGCTTTATAATTCATTAACATTTAAAAATAAGCAGCGAAAATAAAATATACGGAGGCAATTATGAAAAAATTATTTATGTTATTCTTTTTATTCCTGCTATTAGCGGTTTATATAGCGTCTTTTATTTCCGGCGTCAATAGCGCTTGCGCTTACAAGTTAAAAAAGGGCGGGTACTGGAGGGATACGGAAAAGGGCTCCGTCTCAGTTATGGGCGGAAAATTTACCATTCCGTTCAATAAGACATTTTTTGTTTGTCAGAATAATAAAAACGCCCGTCCTTACGTTCCGCCCGTCAAACCTGATTGCAAATTCAGCGAACATACGGCCGGGAGCAATACTATTATTTACTCTATAGTATGCAGAAACCCAAAGGGAGTTATGAAGTCGAAGGGTATGACCAGAATCTTTTCACCCGTAAAGTTTATAAGCAAAATTAAAACAGTGGTTACGGGCGCAGCCGGAAATTCCAGCATTTCAAACTTCACCATAAACGGTTACAGGACAGGCAATGTCTGCAAATAACCTTGTCCGCGCAATACATAAAATAAAATTGAAAAATAATTAAAAAAAACGCTTGACATTAGTTTTGCATTTTTATATACTGTTTAAACACTTCGAGTTAAGGTATCAACAACCTGCTAAAGAAGATCGGTCTTTGAGAACTAAACAGCACGCATTAAAAAGCATTAAAAAAATCAGTTAATTTCTTAATAATTTATTGTTATAGAGAGTTTGATTCTGGCTCAGAACAAACGCTGGCGGCGTGCCTAACACATGCAAGTCGTACGTGAAAGTTCCGCAAGGAATGAGTAAAGTGGCGAACGGGTGAGTAATACATAGGTAATCTACTTATAAGTTCGGGATAACAGTTCGAAAGGACTGCTAATACCGGATAATGTACTTAGTCATAAGATTAAGTACCAAAGGTGGCCTCTTCACAATGCTATCGATTATAAATGAGCCTATGGACCATTAGTTAGTTGGCAGGGTAATGGCCTACCAAGACAAAGATGGTTAGCTGGTCTGAGAGGATGACCAGCCACACTGGAACTGAAACACGGTCCAGACTCCTACG
>JAJZLA010000064.1 GCA_021803845.1 bacterium
TAGCCGTAATATCCGTATTTGACAAACGTAAAAACTTTTGAAAACATATCCCCGAACACAAACGTAAAATAGCGCCCATAGAACAATTTAAGAAACAAAAAAGGAAGGAAAAAGCATAAAAAAATTATAAAAATAATCGACAGAGCTTTGGCTACGTGGTCTTTATACATTCCTTAGCGCTTCCTCCATATTGATATGTTGAAACTTCATAATACACTTCGTTAAATCCTGCCCTATCAATATTTTTCCTATAGCATTCCCCGGTTTTCAAAGCCGATATCGCAGACGGCTGGACAAGCCAATCTTTTACCTGTCCTGACGACACCATGGTAGTTCCGTGAGTTTCCATCGTGCGGGATTTAACCTCTTCGATTTTATAGCCGAAGAGTCTCGAAATATCTTCGTTCCTTAATCCGTCCTGCGCGAAGATAATTTTATTTCTTGCGTTGTTTAGTATGATATCTAAAAGCGTCGGATCAAATCTATCGGCATCGGAAAATGACTGAGTAAGCAAAGCTATTTCGATTCCGAATCCTCTTATTTCTTTTATAATTTTACTGAAATAAGAAAACATTAAATCCGAAAATTCATCTATGGCAAACGTCATAAGAAAATCTCTCTGACGCGGTTTTACAAGTCTGATATACTCTATCGTCATTCTTCCGAAAGCGTTTTCAGTTTCGATATTTCTTAGCGAAAACCAGTTGTCGGCTTTAATATCTATATTTTCCGCATCTTCATAATTTAAATTCTTAGCAAGAGCGAACGGCTGAAGTTTATTTAAAAAATTAGATATCAAAGAGGCGTAATCTGAGTTATTGACTATACCCGATAAAATTAGTTCTTCAGGCTTCGATAAATAGCTTTTATAAGTATCGTATAGCCTTTTCATCTCGTCCCTAAATAACGATAAAAACAATTTTTCAAAGGTAATATTTTCGATATAATCTATCGCAAAAGACAGAGCCTGAACCGCAAAATTTTGATAAAACGTTTCTTCCGTAGATATAACTTTAGGATAGAGCGAATTCTTTAACATTTCGAGTATTTCATCTTTTTTAAGACCTTTAAGCAGATTTATTTTTGATTTCATATCGTAAAAATTAGCTTCCGGCTTATAAATCCTTGCGACCATTTTTGCATTTTCATCGCCCTTGCCGTCTATTACCGTGATATTTTTTTTATTAATCCAAAGCGGCAATAAAACGCTTTCGGTTTTTCCGGAGCCGGTTATACCGAAAGCTATCATATGGGCATCGGGAAAAGGGATTTTTATAACAGGACTGTCATCTTCTTTGGTCATATCCTTGATTAAGGCAAAAACCGGCAACGATTTTTTTTGCTTTTCGTCAGACTGCTTTTTGTTATTTAGGGTCTCCATAATTATTTCTCCTCCGTTTTTTTAGATTTAACGGCTTTATTTTTTCCGTTAAGGTCTTCTATTAATTTCTGTTTTGAACTTTCAATTAAAGTTTTAACTATTTCCGACTGTTCTACTTTGTATTTCTTGGAAACTTCCGTTATTAAATCGTAAATAGATTTTGAAATTTTAACGTTCTTTAACGAAACGGTTTCTTCTTTTACGAGTCTTTCAAAAATAGACATAACTTAATCCTCCTTAATTTTAATTATTTGTTTTAATATTTTTTCCGTCTTTAATCCCGACGGAATTTTTAAAGTTATACTGGTCATTTTTTTTAAAAATAAAACCGACATTTTAGACGAATGTTCTTCGTTAAACCGGTTTATTAAAGAGATGATATTATCATTATCCGACGATGAATTTTTCTTATTTTGAATATCTTTAATATGCAGTTCGTCAAAATCTTTTATTATCTCTTTTTTAACTTTAGCTTCGTCAATTCTCGAAACTTCTATCGCCTTTCTTACGTTTTTTTTGGTTATTTTGCCTTGCAAATCGTCTTCTACGCTTAAAAGGGAAATCATATCGCTTATGTGGCTTTTGCTTTTACCGACAAGACTTGCTATATCCCTTATAGTTTTGTTTTTGTCTAAAAGTTTTTTATATGCCTTTGCAAGTTCTATGGGTTCTAATTCTTTTCTTTGCAGATTTTCTATAATCTGAATTATAAAAATATCTTCTTCCTTTATATCGTTTCTTATATTGGCTTTGATAGTTTTTAAGCCTAACTGTCTAAACGCCGCAAGCCTTCTTTCGCCGCATATAAGATTATAATTGCCGCTTCCGTCTTCTTTTATTACTATAGGCTCTAATAATCCGTGGGTCTTAATAGAATTCATAAGTTCGTCAAACTCCCGACCGCCTATATTTTCTCTGGGCTGCGAATATACTATTTTTATCTTTTCGGTTTCTATTTCGGTTTTATCGGTTTTATTTTCTTCAGCTTTTCCTCCGAGCCAAGACAAGGGATCTTTTAGTTCAAATTTTGCCATATTTACCTCCCGTAATTTCTTTGGCAAAGTCGATGTAATCCGCTGCGCATTTAGAATTATTTTTGTAAGTATAAACCGTTTTACACATAGCCTGAGCTTCCTTTAATTTGGTATCCGTTCTAATAACCGTTTTAAACATTTTATCTCCAAGTTGAGGCTTCAAAACAGATTCATAAATTTGTTTAGATACGGAAAGTCTTTTATTATAGCCCACGGCTAAGTATCCCATTATTTCCAGATTATTATTGATTTTTGATTTTACTCTCTCGAAAGTGTTAAGAAAATCGGAAAGTCCGTCCACGGCAAACTTTTCAAGAAGTATAGGCACTATTATCCTGTCCGAAGCGGCAAGGGCGTTAAGCGATATTAAGCCTAAAGAAGGTGGGCAGTCGATTAAAATATAATCGTATTCGTCTTTTACGTCCTTAAGAGCGTCCTTTAAAATATATTCCCTGCCTATTTTCATAAAAATTTCAAGCTCTACGCCCGATAAAGAAATATTCGAAGGCACTAAATCGATACCGTCAACGTTGATTACGACATCTTTTAATAACGCCTTTTCCATTAAAACCGCTGATATTGATTTTTCAGGTTCTACTCTTTCGGTTAAATGAAGCGTAGCGTTTGCCTGAGGATCTAAATCTACGAGCAGAACTTTTTTTGAAGCAAGAGGCAAGGTTAAAGATTTTGAAAGATTAACGGCCGTCGTAGTTTTACCGACGCCGCCTTTCTGATTTACGATAGAAATAATCATAAAAAACCCCTATTATAGTGAAGTTAAATAAAAGTCCGCAATGCGGATTAATAAAAAAATATCACTTTAATAAATGTTTGTCAATACAAAATTTATTGACAATGTAATTTTAATATGATATTTTTTAAACATTATGAAAAAAATATTAATTCTTATCTTTATTTCAGCTTTATTTTTTACGGTAAGAAATACATTCGCTTATAATATAGGAAACCCTGACGCTAAAATAAAAATAATAGAATACTCCGATTACGAATGTCCATATTGCAGAAAATTTGAACTTAAAGTATTTCCTTATATTTATAAAAACTATATTAAAAGCGGCTATATTGATTGGGATTTTAGGGATTACCCGTTAGTAAATATCCACGCTTTCGCTTATAAAGCGGCGGTTATAGCCGACTGCTCCGGAAATAATTATATGACGGTAAGGTATTATCTTTTTAAATATCAAAACGAATGGAAACAAACCGGAAATATATATAAAATATTAAAAAGATATATAAACATAAAGCCTGTGGAAACTTGCGTTAATACGAGATACTCTCAAAAGATAGTAGATAACGATTTAAGGCAAGCGTATAAATTGGGATTAAGAGCTACGCCAAGTTTTGTTATTTATAAAAACGGCAAATATTTACAGACTATAAAAGGATATCATAATAGCGGTTTTTGGTATTTGACTTTGAATTTTCTGTTATCCGAAAAATAATTTCTTAATTGCCTTTCGACTCCATCCGCACGTCCTCAATAGCTTTTTTTAACGAATAAGATAAAACAT
Organism: bacterium; assembly: GCA_021803845.1. The sequence continues at coordinate 3,951 of JAJZLA010000064.1, forward strand.
TAACCTTCTTTACTACTCTTATTCCACACGTCGTCAACGGCCTTGCGTAAAGTGCTTGGGACTAAATGTGAATATCTTTTCGTCATCTGCGTTGTTCTATGTCCCAGAAGCTCCCCTGTAATATAAAGCGACGTCCCGTCCATTACCATTTTACTTGCGAAGACGTGCCTTAAATCGTGAATGTGCATATCCTTAAATCCCGCATTTTTGCAGGCAGTATGGAAAGACTTCTTAAAATCGCCTAATTTAGCCCCGTTTTTGTTAAATACATATAAACAGTCCTGATGTTTTTCAATACCGCCTAAAAGCTCTTTTAAGGGCTTGCTTATAGGAATATACCTGTCGTACTTAGTCTTAGTCCCTTTAATAGCTATTACGTCGTTTTGCATATCCACGTCGTCCCATTTAAGATTTAAGGCCTCGCCTTTCCGACAACCTGTGTAAATTAAAAAGGTCATTATGTTTCGGGTTAATTTATTTGTGGCGCCGGCGATGAGCTTCTCGATATCGGAATCGGATAGGGTTTTAAGGCGGGATAGTTCGTTTAATTTTTTAACACCTAACGCCGGATTCTTTTCGATGAGTCCCTTTTCAATGCAAAAATTAAAGAAATGACTTAAAGTATTTACTTCTAAATTTACCGACCTGAAACTTATTCCGGATTCTTTTTTGCCGATATTTTTCGGCATGGCCATTATTTCTATTTTTCTTTTTAATTGATATTTTTTAATATCAGACTGCGTAATGTCGGAAATCTGTTTACCTTTAAAATCCGGCAGAAAATGTTTAGACAAATATATTCTTAATTCTTTAGTTTTATTATTAACCGAAAGCGAATTTATATATTGCTCCCACGCCGTCAAAAATATATAATTACTTTTAACCGGCATGCTGAATTTTTTCCGGACCAAGTCTGCTTCGATAGTATTTGCGATTTGCTGGGCGAGTTTTTTATTGTCGGTTTTGGTAGAGCCGCGATATTCGTTGCCTTCGATCCTGACTCGATACCAGAAAATATTGCCTCTTTGATAAATATACGCCATAAAATACTGTGCCCTATTTTGTACAAAAAATAAAAATACGATACGGTAAAATATAGCATTTTACGGACTAAAAAGGCAAGAAAAATTTTAAATATAAAAACCGCAAAGCCTTAAAAATATTGATTTAAAAGGATATTTAATATTAAATAACAACTTGCATGGCATGCAAGAGGTCGTCGGTTCGACCCCGATCAGCTCCACCATTCAAAACCGCAGTAAATAAGCCTTTTCAGACTACCTTACTAAATTTTGTATTGATTACAATTTGCATAAATTTTATAATTTTTATATGATTTTTGTCACAAATTTGTCCCAAAAATTTATAGGTTAGGAGAATAAAAATGTCCGGAAACATAAGGCTTAGAGGCAAACATTACTACTACGACTTTATGATAGACGGCAAACGCTATAAAGGTTCTACCAAAACCGACGACAAAAAGCTCGCCGAACATATAGCGGATACGATTAAAGCAGATTTGCTAAGAAAAAAGCACGACTTGCCGACGAACATAAAATATCAAAAATCCTTGCGCTGGCATTAAAAAACTAAACGAATTATCCCGCCTTAAAACATTATCCGACGAAGACACCGAGAAGCTCATTAACAAAGCTACGAATAAGCTTACAAAAGATTTAATATCGTTTTTGATTTATACCGGCTGTCGCAAAGGCGAGGCTTTAAACCTTAAATGGGACGACGTTGACTTAAAGGACGGAGTTATTGCGATTAAAGCGACCAAGACGCTATACGATAGTTTTAATAGTCTTTCCAATACCTCCTCCGCCCGCAACTATATAAAAATACGGACAATTTAAATTAATTGAATTTTAAAAACAAAAAAGGCTTGAAAAGCCCTTTGCTCTCCAAACCCCATAACGCTTTAACCTTTTAAAACGTTCCGTCATAATCTTCATAACTGATTATAACCTCTAATTATTTAATTTAATAATAGCATAGCCGCCCGTAAAGTCAAGAAAAAGAAAACAGCCGCTTTATTATCTATGGAATTTAAACCTTATTTAATAAGCGGCGGTTTCATTATGCTTTATTTTTAGTGCATTTTTAATCCATTTTACACATTTAATAAATTAAACAGGTGAAAATCCCCATTGTTTAAGTATTTTTTGACCCGTCTTGGATAATAATAGCTTCTCAAATTCCATATTAAGTTTTTTTCTTATAGGACTTACAAAATGGAATGGAGATTTATTTATTATTGATATTGTAAATTCAGCTCTTGAATTGTATTGCTTAGATATAGGTATCATATTAACGCCTATACCTTCTCTTTTTAATCCTGCTAATTGTGAAGCATAAAGTATGCCAATATCTGTTTTATCATTTTTCAATAATGGTATAATTAACGCAGGATCTAATAGTTGATTGGCACGATCGACTATTTTGTTAAATACCCCATGATGTGTTTTATTCATGGCTCTAAACATATTCATCGTATAATGTCCTGCAGGACTAAAATTTGGCGATGCAACAGTCAAGCTAACATTTTTATTCGTTAATTTGCTAATTAGGTTAGATTTGTTAATTCCTTCCTGATTAGTATAAGGAGTGGCTGCAGCTAAGTAATCATACGCAAATACCTTGTATGAATTTATAGCTGCTACCTCCATTAAATCATCTTGATATTTTTCATTTGAACTTATATATATATCCGGCGGTACACCGCCTAATATTCCAACTCTAAATACACCCGATGCCGAAAACTCGTAATTAATTTTAACCCCGTGATGTTCATTCTCAAATATGTTGCCGATGATACGTAAAGGTTTTGCAACAGCATCTGATGCAAAAATCCTAATTAATGTATGAGCGTTAGCTTCAGGTATGTAAAAAAAAGTGGTAAATAAAATAAGAATAATTAAAAAAAATATTTTTTTCATTTTCCCTCCAAAAAAATATTTAAAATAGTTAATGATTGGTATTATAAATTATATTTAAATTCATTAATATAGCTTTACCAACCTATATTAAAATAAGCATACCCTTGTTCCTCTTTTTTTATTATGTAGAATATACCGCTTGGATAAGCAACTCCAGCAAAAGGAAACAATTCATTTTTCTTAACATGAAAAGCAACCAAAGCCGCGTGACATGCTAAAAATTTCACACCTAATTCGCTTAACCTTTTAATCTTACTATAATTTGCTGCATCATATTTTTTCATCAGATAATGTATTGCAGGACCTGGAGCTACGACAACTTCTTTTACATGCACATTGTGGCCTAATGCGGACATAAGATTATGTGTCAACTGTAGTGTAAAAAGCCCGTATTTTTTTGGATTATATGGGGCCTGCCAAACAGCTTTCAATGAGTGATGCTTAAAATATTGATAAGAATATCCGTTAACAGGATTGTTTTTTTTTGCAAATACCTGTTTAGGTATAAAATATAATGTTATCGATATCACAAACAACATTACAAACAAACTTAATTTTCTAATGTCCATCATAAACAGTACCTCCTTAAATTTAAAGTTAATTTAATTTAATTCTTAAGCAATTTTAATGACCATAAAACAGCCCACTCAAACAACGTTTATCATAACCGTTTTTTTGTAAATATTATGATGGGTGTCGTACATCACAAATTCTAAAGGCGCTTTTTTATCGGCTTTTAAATAAAAGGCAAGAAAAGGATTGGCG
>JAJZLA010000065.1 GCA_021803845.1 bacterium
GAAAATCCCAGGCGTAAGCGAAAATATTAAGTTTCTATGGCCGTCTTTTGAAGAATATTACGTTTAATACGGGGACAGAATTGAATTCAGTCCCCGTATCTGCTATCTTGTTTTATATCTCATAAAGAGTTAAAATTAATAAGCGGTCAATTTTTAACGAAAAAAAATATCTTAGACATAATACGCGCTAAGGAAAATATTAATAACAGCTTATAAATAATGTATAAATGCAAAAACTGCGGCGCCGTTTCTTTAAAATGGGTAGGAAGATGCCCTGAATGCCACAGTTTTAATACTATGGAAGAAGTTATAACTGCGGAAAATACTCCTAAGATATTAAAGTTTAAAAAAACCCCCCCGCCTGTTTCGCCGGCTACGGTTTTAGACTGGCAAAATTTCAACAATATAGCAAGAATAGCAACCGGAATAAAAGAATTCGATTTATCGGTCGGTTCAGGACTCGTAGCAGGACAGAGCATACTTATAGGGGGAGAACCTGGAATAGGAAAATCCACGCTTATGCTTCAAGTTGCCGAAAAAATTTCCCTGACGGGACTTAATACTTTATATATTTCCACCGAAGAATCGTTAAACCAGATTATTTTAAGAGCAAAAAGATTAAAAATAGATTCTAAATCCCTTTTTTTTCAAGCGCTTAACGATATTAACGAAATTTTATATTCTATAGAAAACGGAAATTACGGTTTTGTAATAATAGATTCGATTCAGCGCATAACTATTCCCCAGTCCGATTCGGCTTACGGCAGCGTCAACGGATTGAGGGAAATAGCCCATGAGATTACTTCGCTATGCCTGAAAAAAAATTGCGGAGTGTTTCTTGTATGCCATGTTACGAAAGAAGGCGGTTTTGCCGGACCAAAAACGTTGGAGCATATAGTCGATACGGTTCTGTATTTTGATTCAAGTAAAAGAGATTCCTACAGGATTTTAAGATGTTATAAAAACAGGTTCGGTTCTACGGACGAAGTAGGAATATACGAAATGTCGGAAAACGGATTAAAAGGGGTTAAAAATCCGTCGGCTTATTTCACTTCCGAAAGACAGCCGGATTCGCCGGGTTCGGTTGTGGTGCCGTGTTTAGAAGGAACGAGGGCGATGCTGGTAGAAGTGCAGGCGCTTGTAGTTCCGTCTTATATGCCCGTTCCTAAAAGAGTTTGTCTCGGCATTGATTCCGGCAGGGTTTCTATTATTTCCGCGGTGCTGGAAAAAAAAGAAGGCATAAAACTTTCCTCAAAAGAAATTTACGTTAAAATATTCGGAGGCATAAACGTCCAGGAGCCTGCCGTCGATTTGCCGGTGGCACTTTCGATAACTTCGAGCTACTTGGAAAAACCGCTTCCCCCAAATTTCATAGCTTTTGGAGAGGTAGGATTAACCGGCGAAGTCAGGGGCGTCGCCAATCCTTCTGCAAGGATAAAAGAGGCGCTGAATATGGGTTTTTCCGATGTTTTGCTTCCTCAATCCAACGTTAAAGACGTAAAAGACGTTAAGGGAGTTTCCGCCATAAATCTTCATCCGTTAACAAAATTAAAAAAAATTATTGAATATTTAGTCTAACTGAAATAAAATAAACGTCAGGCAGTTAATAAAAATAATTTAAAAAATAAAAAGAGAACCAATTTTGCAAAATATTTCTTTCGGCTATATAGAAAACGAATTAAAAAAAGTAGAAGAGCAGTTTGAAAAACACCTTATAACGGAAACTCCCTTAATACATAAGGTTGCCGAATACGTTATTTCAAGCGGCGGAAAAAGAATACGCCCTATACTTCTTATCGTAGCTTCAAAATTATGCAGTTACGACGGAGACGCCCATATTTCGCTTGCGGCGGTAATAGAATTTATTCATACGGCCACCTTGCTTCACGACGACGTCGTAGATAACGCTCCGTTAAGGAGGGGTAAGGCGTCCGCAAATACTATTTTCGGCAACGAAGCTGCCGTTCTTGTAGGGGATTATCTGTTTGCTAAATCTTTTAAAGTCTTGTCGGATATTAATAATATAAAAGTTATAAAGTCTTATTCCGACGCTACTACGCTTATGGCGGAGGGAGAAGTAAAAGAATTAGTTAAAACTGCGGATATAAAAACCTGCGAAAAAGATTATTTAGATATAATTATTAAAAAAACCGCCGTTCTTTTTGCATGCGCTTCCGAAGTCGGCGCCATAATTGCCGGGAAAGAAGAATGCGCAAAAAAACTTTACGATTACGGTTTGAATATAGGAATTGCTTTTCAGCTTATGGACGATGCCTTAGACTATATTTCGGATAAAGAATTCGGTAAATTTATAGGCAACGATTTAAAAGAAGGAAAACTCACGCTTCCGCTGATACATGCCATAGAAAGGGCAAATAAAGACGAAAAAGAAATTATTACGAATATAATTTACAAAAAGAAGCTCGCATCCAAGGACCTTAAAACGGTTTTGTCTTTGGTTAAAAGCTACGGTTCTATCGACTATACTATATCGAAGGCAAAAGATGCAATAAAAAAAGCAAAAAAGAATCTCGACATATTTCCGGACTCAAAATATAAAAACAGTTTAATCGATATTGCAGATTATATAATAGACAGAAAATTATAACTGATGAACGACTTTATTTTTAAAGAAAACGAACTTTATTGCGAAGACGTGCCCGTTAAGGAAATTGCCGTAAGCGTAGGAACGCCGTTTTACCTATATTCTCTGGCTACTTTAAGGAGGCATTTTAGCGTTTTCGACGAAAGTTCCAGGGTTTTAAATTCTTTAGTATGCTACAGCGTTAAAGCTAATTCAAACATCGCTATACTTAATTTTTTATTTAAAATGGGCTGGGGCGCCGATATAGTCTCCGGAGGAGAACTTTTCAGGGCAATTAAAGCGGGCGTAGATACCGGAAAAGTGGTGTATTCCGGCGTAGGAAAGACTGAAGCCGAAATAGAATATGCGATCAAATCTAATATTCTTATGTTTAACGTAGAATCCCTGCCCGAAGTTTTTCTCATCGATAAAGTAGCCGGCAGGTTAAATACTAAAGCAGGAATATCTTTCAGGATAAACCCTAACGTCGATCCTAAAACGCATCCTTATATATCTACCGGCCTTAAGAAAAATAAATTCGGTATAAGCATAAAACATGCTGTTTCGGCGTATGAAACGGCAAAGGAATTGAAAAATATAGACGTAATAGGCTTAGACTGCCATATAGGCTCTCAGTTAACCGAAATATCGCCGTTTAAGGATGCCGTAGAAATAATAAAGGAACTTCTCGACAGAATTACCGCTAAAGGTTTCGACATTAAATATCTGGACCTTGGAGGCGGACTCGGCATAACTTACGAAAATGAAATGCCTCCGCATCCGTCCACTTATATGAATTCTATTAAAAATATCCTAAAAAATTACGGCGGGAAGGTTATTTTCGAACCGGGCAGATTAATAGCCGGAAACAGCGGAATATTCGTCGCTAAAGTTACATACGTCAAAGATACCGGAAGCAAAAACTTTATAATAACCGACGGCGGCATGAACGATTTAATCAGGCCTGCTTTATATGAGGCATATCATGAAATTGTTCCGGTTATAAAGAAAGAAGGGCATAAAATTAAAGCCGATATAGTAGGACCTATATGCGAATCCGCCGATTTTTTCGGAAAAGACAGAGTTTTAAATTCGGTTTCGGAGGGGGATTTAATCGCGGTATTCAGCGCAGGCGCTTACGGTTTTTCGATGTCTTCCAACTATAATTCAAGACCCAGGGCGGCAGAAGTACTCGTCGATAAAGATAAATTTTATATAATTAGAAACCGCGAAACATATGCGGATTTAATAGATAAAGAAATTATACCGGAAAGGAGTTAAATATGTTTAAAGGAGTTTTTACCGCAATAGTAACGCCTTTTAAAGGCGGCAAAATAGACGAAAAAGCGCTTAGAAAGCTGATAGAATTTCAGATAGAAAACGGAGCGGCGGGAATAGTGGCTTGCGGAAGTACCGGCGAATCTGCGACGCTTTCGTTTGAGGAACATATAGACGTTATTAGGATTGCGGCTGAAGCGGCGGAAGGCAAAATTAAAGTTATAGCCGGAACCGGTTCTAATAATACGGTGGAAGCCGTTCATCTTGCAAAGGCTGCAGAAAAGTTTAAAATAGACGGACATTTGCAAATTACTCCTTATTATAATAAACCTACGCAGGAGGGGCTTTTCCTTCACTTTAAAACGGTAGCCGCAAATTGTTCCAAACCTGTAATTCTTTATAACGTTCCTACGAGGACGGCCGTCAATATTCTTGCCGAAACGGTGTTAAGACTTGCCGAAATAGACAATATAACCGGCATTAAAGAAGCAAGCGGTTCTTTGGAGCAGGCAACGGCGATTTTGAGAAAAGCGCCTGAGAAATTTTGCGTTTTATCCGGCGATGATGCGCTTACTCTTCCGATAATTGCCGTAGGAGGCCACGGCGTTATCTCGACGGTTTCAAATGTTGCGCCTAAAGATATGTCTCTTATGGCGGATTATGCGTTAAAAGGAGACCTGAAATCTGCAAGAAAGCTTAATTTTAAACTGCTTCCGCTTATTCATGCAATGTTTATAGAAACTAATCCTATACCGGTAAAAAAAGCTTTAAACATAATGGGATTTATAGAAAATGAAATTAGACTGCCTTTATCGGAAGCATCCGGCGGCAGCATAGATAAGATAAAAACAGCCTTAAAAGAATACGGGATATTGCAATAATGGAAAAAACGGGTATAATAGTTTGCGGAAGTCAAGGAAGAATGGGGAATACGATAATCTCCGTTCTTTCGGATTATTCGGATTTATTATTTATAGGCGGCGTAGATTCAAATTACGCCGCGGATAAAACAACCGTTTCGCCGTTTAAAGATTTAGCCGAATTAGAAATTAATAAAGTTTCAGCCGGAAAATTTTTAACTTTAAAAGAAGCTCTTCATTTAACCGCCGCAATTAAGAAAAAAGTCGTTATAGATTTCACGTCTAAAAGCGCATCTTTGATACATGCGGAAGAGGCGGCGCTTTATAATGTTCCTATCGTTATCGGTTCTACCGGATTTTCGGAAAACGATTTAAAAACGGTAGAAGATTACGGAAAGCGTATTCCGATAGTGCTGTCCGGCAATATGAGCTTAGGAATTAACGTGTTAATGAATATCGTATATGATGCATCCAAATATCTTGGGATAAATTACGACTGCGAAATAATAGAAATGCACCATAAAAAGAAAAAGGACGCTCCAAGCGGAACTGCTAAAATGCTTGCGGAATCGGTAGCTAAACAGAGGCATATAGAGCTTGCGGAAAAAGCCGTTTACGGCAGGTGCGGAGACGTAGGAGAAAGAAAAAAAGACGAAATAGGCATATTTTCGGTAAGAGCCGGAGATATAATAGGAGAACACAAGGTAATATTTGCCGGAAACGAAGAAATAATCGAAATTACGCATAAGGCAGTATCCAGAAATAATTTTGCGCGGGGCGCAATTAAAGCGGCCGTATGGCTTAGCGAGAAAAATAAAGGATTTTACGATATGAGAGACGTTTTGGGGTTGAACAAATATGAATAAGACAAAGTATATATTTATAACAGGCGGCGTAGTTTCAAGTCTCGGCAAGGGTATAGCCGCTTCATCGATAGGAGCCCTTTTGGAAGCAAGGGGGCTTAATATCACTATGCAGAAGCTTGACCCATATATAAACGTCGATCCCGGAACTATGAATCCTTTTCAGCACGGAGAGGTTTTCGTTACCGACGACGGAGCCGAAACGGACCTGGATCTCGGCCATTACGAAAGATTTACGTCGCTTTCTCTTACGAAGAAGAACAATTTAACAAGCGGACAGGCTTACGATGCCGTTATAAGCAACGAAAGAAAGGGGGCTTATCTCGGCAAAACCGTTCAGGTAATTCCTCATATAACAGACGAAATAAAAAAAAGAATAATCGAAGCTTCTGAAGGCAAAGACGTTGCGATTATAGAAATAGGCGGAACCGTAGGCGACATAGAAAGCCTTCCTTTTCTTGAGGCTATAAGACAGTTTAAATTAGACAAGGGCAAAGACGACGTTCTTTATATTCATTTAACCTTAGTTCCGTTTATAAAAACTGCAGACGAGCTTAAAACCAAACCGACCCAGCATTCCGTTAAAGAATTGAGGGCTATAGGCATAGAACCTTCGATTATAATATGCAGGGCGGACAGGGTTTTGCCGCAGGATATAAGGGAAAAAATAGCTCTTTTCTGCAACGTCGAAGCAGATGCGGTTATTACAGCTAAAGACGAAGAAAGCATTTACGACGTTCCTCTTTCCCTTCACGAAGAAAAACTCGATTCCAAAATAATAGAATACTTAAATATATGGGCTAAGTCTCCGGATTTAAACGCATGGACGAATATATCCAATACTTTAAAAACGCTTAAAAATTTAGTTACTATAGCCGTCGTAGGAAAATACGTAAATCTTAAAGAATCTTATAAAAGCTTAAACGAGAGCCTCATTCACGGGGGTCTTGCCAATAACGTAAGCGTAAATATAAAATATATTAATTCCGAAGATTTAGAAGGAGACGACTGGAAGGATAATCTTAAAGAATTGGAAGGATGTTCCGGTATCCTGGTTCCGGGCGGTTTTGGTTCCCGCGGCATTAGCGGCATGCTGAGGGCAATTAATTATGCCAGGATCAACAATATTCCTTATTTTGGAATATGCCTCGGAATGCAGCTTATGACTGTAGAATATGCAAGAAACGTGCTGGGGTTGAAAGATGCGAATTCTTACGAATTCGACGAAATTACGCCGGATCCGGTAATCAGCATAATGGACGATCAGAAAGATATCGGCAATATGGGCGGAACTATGAGATTAGGCGCATATCCATGCGTAATATCTAAAAATACGCTTGCTTATCAAATTTATTATAAAAACAATAAAAAATATCCGGCTAACAATAAAAACTGCGTAAAGTTGAATCATGACGGAAACATTATTATAAGCGAAAGACACAGGCACAGATTTGAATTTAACAATAAATACAGGGAAAAATTTAAAACTTCCGGTTTTGTTTTTTCGGGTACGTCTCCCGATGATAAACTTATAGAAATTTGCGAGATTAAAGACCATCCATGGTATATAGGGTGCCAGTTTCATCCTGAATTTAAATCTTCTCCGCTTTATCCTCATCCGTTGTTCAGGGAATTTATTGCGGCTGCGGTTAAATATTCGAATAATTTATTATCGATTCAGCCTAAGGTTAAAGTAAAGATTAAATCCAAGCATACGGCGAAAGCCGCCGATAAAGCGATTAAACATAAAAGGAAAAGCAAAAACACCCCAGTTTAAAATATTATTCAAATTTTTCCGCATTTTCACATTAATTAAAATTTAACGATATGAATAAAATAAATATTTTTACAAAAGAAGATTTAACGTCGGAATTGAAATTTAAATTTAATAACGACTATCCTTTTGTAATTGCCGGTCCCTGCGCAATAGAGGATGCCGCCGTTATGGACGATTTAGTTTCGACGCTGAAGGAATATTCCAAAGAACTAAATTTTAATCTCATTTTTAAAGCTTCTTACGATAAAGCAAACAGAACTTCGGTTAATTCTTTTAGGGGTCC
>JAJZLA010000066.1 GCA_021803845.1 bacterium
GGCCTCGGTCTTAAATTTTTAAGCCATATAGAAAGGTCTAATATACTTCTGCATCTGATTGAAATAGGAACTTTTAAAGATATTAAAACGGCATACGAAGCGGTAATTAAAGAAATAGCCGAATACGACGAAAATATTCTTAAAAAAGAACGAATAGCGGCCATAAATAAAATAGACCTGATTGCCGACCGAAAGAAATTAAATAAAATTATTAAAGAAACTACGAAATTTTTTTCGGAGCAAAATATTCCCGTGTACTTTATATCGGCATTTTACGGCACCGGAATAGACGAACTTAAAGTCGAATTAAATTTAATTTTAAATAAAAAAAATATTGCGGTATAATTACAACATATTATAAAATTATCGTATTATATATTAAAATTAATTAAGATATAAGTGAAAGAATATAACGGTCTTCAGAATAATTTTAAAGAATATTTCGATTCTAAAAGAAGAATAGTAATAAAAATAGGCACGCAGGTTCTTTTAAACGAAGAAGGAAAACTTTCTCCGCCGTCTTTTAAAAATATCTGCGATTTCGTTAATTCGCTTAAGGCTCAAAAAAAGGAAGTAATTCTTGTTTCATCCGGCGCTATCGCCGCGGGAAAAGATATGCTCGGCATAAACCCGGAAACGGGCGGGTTTTCCATTCCTCAAAAACAGGCGTTCGCCGCATGCGGACAGCCCGTTTTGATGAAAAATTACGATTCCTTTTTTAAACGGTACGGCCTTAAAACCGCGCAGGTCCTTTTAACAAAAGAAGACGTTTCCGTCAGAAAGAGATTTACAAATGCGCGCAATACCATATATGAACTGCTTAATAACGGAGTAATTCCTATAATAAACGAAAACGACACCGTTTCGTACGAAGAAATAAAATTTTCGGACAACGACCAGTTGTCCGCGCTCGTTTTAAACTTGGTATGCGCAGACCTTTTTATTATTCTTTCAAACGTAAAAGGGGTTTTCGATAAAAATCCGAATATTTATAAAAATGCAAAACCGGTCAAAATCATAAACGACATTAAAAATTACATTAAAAATTTTAAAGACGGTTCTAAAAGCATTCACGGAACCGGAGGCATGAAATCAAAACTTTATGCCGCTTTTATCGCCGCCAGCGCGGGCATAGATACCGTCATCGCTTCGGGTAAAGACAAAAAAGGTCTGAATTCTTTATCGGAAGGCAAATTATGCGGAACCTTAATTGTTTCTTCGCCTCGTAACAAAATAAACAAAAAAAAACACTGGCTTTTATTCGGAATGGAAAAATCGGGAGAGATAGTTGCCGATAAAGGCGCTATCGAAGCGATTACTTTTCAAAATAAAAGCCTTCTTGCGGGAGGAGTAATTAAAATAAAAGGCGATTTTAAAAAAGGCGACGGAGTTTATATACTGGACGAAAACGGAACCGTTTTTTCTAAGGGCATCGCTAATCTCGATTCGGACGATGTTATAAAAATAAAAGGTTTGAGTGCCGAAGAAATAAAAATAAAATTCGGCAAAGATAAAATTTCCTCTTTAGTAGTCCATAAAGATAAAATGGCTTCAAACGTATAAAAAATGGGAGATAAAAGGAGCAGATATGGACAATATGAGTAAAACCGCATCTATAGAAGAAATTGCGGAGAAGGCTTACGGCGCAAGCAGCAGTATAGCAAATGCCGGCCCCGCAATAAAACTTAATATACTCGGAACACTCAAGGACCTTTTAATTAAAAATAAAAAGAGGATAGAAGCCGAAAATGCCAAGGATATAGAAAGCGCAAAAGCGGCAGGTTTAAGCAAGCCTATGCTGGACAGGCTTCATATCGGCGAAAAGACGTTTTCTTCCATGCTTAATTCTATCGACGACGTAATGAAGATTAAAGACCCCGTAGGCGAAATAGAAAATATAGCGGTAAGGCCGAACGGGCTTATGGTAGGCAGGATGAGAATACCGCTAGGCGTAATCGGAATAATTTACGAATCTAGACCGAACGTTACTATCGATGCGTCTATACTCTGTCTTTTGTCCGGGAATGCGGTAATATTAAGGGGCGGTTCGGAGGCTATAAACTCTAATAAAATACTTGCTTCGATAGTTGCGGAAAGCTTAAAAATTAACGGACTTCCTCCGGAAGCCGTTTCCATAGTTCCTTATACCGACAGGTCTGCAATTACCGAAATGATATCGCTCAAAAAATACATAGACCTTATAATACCGCGGGGCGGCGAAGGACTTATTTCGTTCGTGACGGAAAATTCCAAAATTCCGGTAATAAAGCACGATAAAGGCGTCTGCCATATATACGTCGATAAATATGCCGATATAAATAAATCGGTCGGCGTAATAATCAATTCAAAAGTTCAGAGGCCTTCCGTGTGCAATGCTTTGGAAACCCTTATGGTCCACTCCGATATTATGGGGGATTTTATGCCGGAAATGCTTGCGGAACTTAAAAAGAACGGTGTAGAAACGAGAGTGGACGGCGAAATTATGAATATTTTTAAAAATAAGTTTAATTTTATAACTCCCGCAACCGATGCAGACTGGGATGCCGAATATCTTAACCTTACCCTCTCGGTTAAAGCCGTTAAAAATATGGACGAAGCAATAGAGCATATAAAATTGCACGGTTCAAACCATACCGAGTCTATATTGACCGAAAACTACAGCCGCGCCCTCGAGTTCATAAAAAAAGTAAATTCATCCTGCGTGCTTATAAACGCTTCCACGAGATTTAACGACGGCTTTGAGCTGGGACTAGGCGCCGAAATAGGCATATCTACTTCAAAAATTCATGCATTCGGACCTATGGGTGCAAAAGAGCTTACTACGACTAAATTTGTAGTATTCGGAAACTATCAGAAAAGAACTTAAGCGCTAAACTGATAACTATGAAAATAGGAATTTTCGGGGGTACGTTTAATCCGGTTCATTTCGGACATTTAAGGGCCGCAGAAGAACTTGCGCAGAATTTTTTAGATAAGGTTATATTTATTCCTACAAATATAACTTCGAATAAAAAAATGCCCGGCATCGACCCCGAAAAAAGAATGGAAATGCTCAATATAGCAATAAAAAACAACAAAAAATTCGAGGCGTCGGATATAGAAATAAAAAGAGGCGGACTTTCATACTCCTATGACACGATTATTCAGCTTAAAAAAATATATCCGTCGGACGAACTGTATTTTATAGCGGGAGTAGATGCCTATTCAGACGTAAAGAATTGGAAAAACGGCGCCGAAATTTTCGATAAAATAAATTTTATAGTAGTTAACAGGTCGGGCATGAAATCGGATTCAAAAAATTTAGTTAAGCTTACGGGTTTTTTACCCGATAATTTAAAAGAACGCATTAAGTTAGAATATTCGCAAAACAGATTAGTTACTCCCAAAAATAAATATATATATTTTTTGAAAATTACAAGATTGGATATTTCTTCAACCGCTATAAGAAATAATTTTAAAAATAATATTTCTAATCTCTTTTTATTGCCAAACGAGGTTATTAATTATATAATAAATAATAAGTTATATTAAGGACGGTGCAGGCATCGAAACTTTTAAAAGCGGCAGAAAACCGCTTAAAAGAACAAATAAAAATATCAGGTCAGTTATAGACCTTCTTTTAGAGAAAAAGGCCCATAATATCTTAGTCCTCGACGTCAGAAAAGTCTCCGGAATAACTGATTTTATAATTGTAGCAGGGGGTTCGTCGGACAGACAGCTCAATACTATAGCGGATAATCTGCTAAAATCTTTCAAACAGAAGCCTATAGGGCATGAGGGTTTTTATACCCCCGGTTCAAGATGGATTGTTATAGATTACGGCAGTATGATAATACACTTAATCCATGATGATTTAAGGTCGTACTATAATATCGAGGGGCTGTGGCCGGAAGCAAAAGAATTGGCGGTCGAAGCTTCTGTCGATAATAAAAAAACTTAATTTTAATTTAAATTATTCTCACAATGTATATAATTACTATAATAATAGCGATACTTATACTAGTAGCATTCTTCGAATATCTTTACGCACTTAATCCGCAAAGAGTCCTTTTGCATTACGCCCCCGGACAGCACCATATACTTAACAGCTATCTAATAATCTACGTATTTTCGGCGTTTTTAATAGGCATTGCACTTATATTAATTATAAATATTTTAAAAGATTCTATATATCAGATAAAAAATCTTATATACAAAAGAAAGCAGTATATAAAAACGGAACTGGACAACTCGGTTAATAAGGCATTCGATGCATACATTAAAGGGCAGTACGATAAAGCAATCGACCTGATTAAGAAATATTTGATAAATTACCCGAATAATATTAGCGCTTATCTGCTCCTTGCAAAGATATATAAACATAAAGGAAAAATTAAAGAATCGGAAAATGCCCTCAATAAAGTTTTAGAAATAGAAAAAGAAAATATAACTGCGCTCAATGAAGCGGGTAATCTTTACAAGCTCAATAAAGATTACGATAAAGCTATTTTTTATCTGAATAAGGCGCTTGAATATTCGCCCGACAATCTTTACGCCATAACGCAGCTTAAAGAAATATTTATTAGAAAGGAAGAATGGAAGAATGCCTACAGAATGTCTAAACTGTTTCTTTCACAGTCGAAAGACAAGGAGTTCAACAAAAAAGAAGAACAGGTTATGCTCGGGCTTAAATACGAATTTGGAAAATATCTTTTAGAATCGGAAAACGATACCGAGAGGTCGGCAAAACGTTTTAATCAAGTGCTGAGCCAGAATAAAAATTTCGTACCGGCTTATATATCGCTTGGCGACGCGTTCATAAAAAAAGGAAAAATCAACGAAGCTTTTGAGATATGGGAGAAAGCATTCCTGAAAACCGGCAATCTTGCTTTAATTATAAAAATTGAAGATATATCTATAAAAACAAACCACCCCGAAAATATAATCAGATTTTATCAGGAGCTTATATACGATAACCCCGAAAAATGGGAGTACAGGTTTTTTCTGGGGAAATTATATATAAGATTAGAAATGATAGACGAGGCCCTTTCGAATTTATCTTTAATTCCGCCCTCGGTATTTAAAGATGATTCACTGAATTTGCTGCTTGCGGAATGTTACTTTAAAAGGGGAAAATATAACGACGCGTCCGTAAATTTCAGGAAAGCGCTTAAAAGCAAATATCCCGTTAAACTGCCTTTCGTCTGCTCTAACTGCGGATTTGTCTCCTATAATTATTCCTCGATATGCCCGTCATGTAATCTCTGGAATACTTTTAATATAAAAACATCCGGAACTCTTTATGAAACCGGCTCTAAGGACGAAATCAAAAGTATATCGCCTTTAATCTCCGAATAAAAATGATATGAAAAAATTTAAAAGCGCCGTCTTAATTATTTTAGACGGCTTTGGAATGTCTTCGAAAATTGAAGGAAATGCAATAATTAATGCAAAACCCGAGTTCATAAATTCGCTATTTAAAAATCATCCCTTTACTACTTTAAAAGCTCACGGATTAGACGTCGGCCTGCCGGAAAACACTATGGGAAATTCAGAGGTCGGCCATTCCAATATAGGCGCAGGAAGGGTTATAATGCAGGATTTGACGAAAATAGACATTCTTATAAAAGAAGACAAACTTAAAGATAACAAAGTCTTGCAAGAATTTTTAGAAAAAATCAAGGCAGGGGGTTCGGCAGTCCACCTTATGGGACTGCTTTCGGAAAGCGGGGTACACTCGGAACTTGAACATTTGTTGTATTTAATAGACTTTTTTTATAATAACGGAGTAAAAAAAATTTACATTCATCCTTTTTTAGACGGGAGGGATTCCCCTCCGCAAAGTGCTCCGGTCTTTATAGAAAAATTAACGAAACATATAAAACCTTTATCGGACAGGGTCTTTATTTCGACTCTTTGCGGAAGATTTTATGCAATGGACAGAGATACCCGCTGGGATAGAGTCGAAACCGCTTTTAATCTCCTTACCCAATTAAAAGGAGAAAAATTCGACGACCCGTTAAACGCAATTAAAAAATTTTACGAAAATAATATAACGGACGAATTTATGCCCGCTATCGTTATAGATAACGGCCCGGAAAACGACGGCAGGATAAAAGAAGAAGACGGAGTCCTGTTTTTTAATTTCAGGGCAGACAGGGCGAAACAGTTGACGATGGTCTTTATTCTCGACGATTTTGGCCGTTTCCCGAGAGAAAATTTTAAATCCTTCGGTAATTTCGTTACTATGACGAAATACGACGATTCATTTAAAAGCAAGTATATTATAGAGCCTCAAAATTATTCCAATATTTTGGGGGAGGTTATATCTGATTGCGGCTTTAACCAGTTCAGAATTGCCGAAACGGAAAAATACGCTCATGTAACCTATTTTTTTAACTGCGGCAGGGAAGAGCCGTTTAAAAACGAGGACAGGCTGCTGATACCTTCGCCGAGAGAATTCAAAACATACGATTTGATACCGGAAATGAGCGCGTTTAAAATTAAAGACGCTCTCATAGAAAGAATTAGAGCCGATAAATACGAATTAATAGTCTGCAATTTTGCAAACTGCGATATGGTAGGGCATACCGGAAACTATGCCGCCGCGATAAAAGCCGTTCAGGCGGTTAATTCCGTTATAAGCGAGATAGTGCCTGAAATTTTAAAACTCGACCGTGTATGCGCGATAACGGCAGACCACGGGAATGCCGAAACGATGCTCGACGACAACGGCGAGCCTATGACGAACCATACCCTTAATCCAGTGCCGTTCGTCATTGTTTCAAACGATTATAAAGAAATTCCTACGCTGAAACCAGGCAGGCTGGCGGACATTGCGCCTACTATTCTTAAACTGCTCGGCTTAGATATGCCGAAGGAGATGACCGGACGCGTTTTATGGGAGTAGTTTCATTTGTTCATAACGGCAGACAGATAAGATTAGACCTTTTTTTGACTATGAAATTTCCCGGCAAAACAAGGTCGTTTATTAAAAAGCAGATATTAAGCGGCGCAGTTGAAATTAACGGTTCTGTCGTAAAAAAATCCGCTTACCCGATAAAAGAAGGCAGTATAATAACCTTTAAAGAGCCGGAGATAATAAAATCGGGCATAGAGGTCTTCGATTACGCCCTCGAAATAATTTACGAAGACGATTATTTTGCGGCTGTGAACAAACCGGCAGGGATTCCGGCGCATCCCGGAAAAGGAAATTACGATAATACGCTGGTAAATATTTTAATAGGAAAGATATCCGATTTATCCGGCATAGGCGGCGTTGAAAGACCCGGAATAGTTCACAGGTTGGACAAAGATACGTCCGGCATAATGTTAATAGCAAAGAACGATTTTTCGCACAATGCTCTTGCATCGAGTTTTAAAAACCGCGAAATTAAAAAGACTTATTTTGCCGTGACTTACGGCATTATTCCGCAAAAAAGCGGATGCATCGAGGGTTTTATAAAGAGGGACTCTAAAAGCAGGGTTAAAATGGAAATGGCACAAAAAGAAGGCGGGAAACATTGCGTTACCCGTTTTGAAAACGTAAAATCTATAAGAGGCGCAGCTACCCTTCTTAAAGTAATGCCTGAAACGGGGAGAACGCACCAAATCAGAGTTTCT
>JAJZLA010000067.1 GCA_021803845.1 bacterium
CGATATCCCGAATTTCATAGCGATAGACAATAGAGGCAATGTCTGGACGGCAAATAGCGGGGATGGAACGGTAACTAAAATTGGCGGTGCAACTAAGGGAAAAGAGTTTTTTCCATATAATGGACCTGTTTGGCAGGGTAGTTTTTAATTTTTAATTTAATATAAATATTTAAAACGGAGGGATTTAAATGGCTGAAGACAAAAATTTAGGGGAAGTTAAGCCGGATGAAAAGCTTGACGTAACGGGGGAGACATGCCCCATTCCGGAAACTATGGCGCATAAAAGGCTTAAAAAGATGTCGGTAGGACAGGTTCTGGAGGTTTATACCGACCATGCGGCGGCGGTAGAAAATTCTTTCCCGTCTATGCTCAATAAATTGAACTACCCTTATTGCGTTACAAAAATAGCGCCTGGGGAGTTTATCATTAAAATTAAGAAAACAAGCTGAAAATGCAGCTTTGATTTTTAAAATTTAATTTAAAATAATTTATAAGGAGAAACCAATTTATGAATCCCTATTTTATCGAATACTCTATAATAGGAATTGCGGGGTTGATTTTCGGAGTGGCGCTGGAACGCGGCAGAATGTGTTTCGTCCTCGCTACTAATAATATTTTTACTGCCGGCGATACCAAGATATTGGAAGGTATTTTGTGGGCGTTCGGGATATCGGTTCTTGCTTTCGGCATCGTAGAATCTCTTGGGATAATTCCCGTGCATGCCGCAATTCAAGGTGTTTTTCCTATGGGTTGGTATGACCTTGTAGGTGCTCTTTTATTCGGATTCGGCATAGGAATTTGCGGCGCCTGTATGAGCGGATTAATATTCAGGGCTGCTTCGGGGTTTACGCAAAACTGGATGCAATTATTCGGAATACTTGCCGGAACTATATTTTTTGCCTTTATAATCTTTCCGATGACCAATTTTCTTTACTGGATTTTACATACTATCCCGTGGCTTAGCATAAAACCGGGCATTTCGGATTATATTCCGCATGAATGGTTTGGCGATGCGGCATGGGGACCCTTTGTCGTTGCTTTAATATTCGGCGGGTTTTTCCTTATCTTAGGGTTATATTTAACGAAGAGGAGGTTTAAAAAAATCAGCAATGAGCGCGGCGAAAATTATAAAGAGCCTATTATAACATGGAATATGCTGAAATTTAAAGAACCTTATTCTCCGAGGCTTGGCGGATTATTGTTTGCGGTTGTTGCGATAATAGTTTTGTTTGCCTCTTATTATACCGTCCATAAGGCGGCGTATTTGGGAGTAACGACTCCTTACGGCAGTTTTGACACTTATATTTTGGCCCCGTTTATAAATTTATACAATGTGGTGGGACCTTATAAAGCTTCATTTTTACCAAAAATATCGTCCAATTGGTTTCAAATCGTTCCGGTTGCAATACCTATGACATTTCTTGTGATATGCACATTTGCGGGAGCTACTATTACCGCCATATTAGGCGGTGAATTCAAATGGAGGGTTCCAAGAAGAAAAATGATGTTTGTTCAAAATTTTGCCGGAGGAATTCTTACAGGAGTAGGCGCAAGAATTGCATTAGGCTGTAACATAGGAACTTTATGGTCGGGGTTTCTAATGTTTTCATGGGCGGGAGTTTTATTTTTGCCTACGCTTGTGCTGGGGATGTATCTTGCTCTTAAGTTTCAGGAGCTTGTGTGGTAAATATAATAAATTTATTTTACTAAATTATGGAGGTTTAACCGAAAATGGCTAAGAAGAAGAATCATAACTGGTGCGGAATTTCATTTATAGCCGCATACGGATTATTTACTATATATGCTTCGTCTATTTTGAGTTATTTAAATAACGGCAAAGAAATAGGAAAATTATCCGGTACGGCTATCAGCGGAATAAAACAAAGCTTTATATTATTCGGCTTCATTTTCATCGGGATTGCAATAGTGCTGTTCTTAAGGGAGTATATATTTAAATCCGGCATTAAAGAAGCCGGAGACACGGAAAGCGGGGTGGCTCCGCATTATTTTAAGAAGTAACGATGTCCAATAAATATTAATAATGGTAATATCGAGGAGACTGAACGATGAAACTTGCACTGTTAATAACCACGGATAAATATAAAAATCATGTGGAAAATATCCTGAGTTCGGCAGAACGATTAGGCTATGGAATAAAATGCTTTATGATGGACGACGGCGTTAACCTGCTAAACGACGCAGACTATATTTACAAATTAAAAGAAGCAAATGCCCATGTTTCGTTATGCGAATATTCATGCAGCATAAGAAACATAAATGACAAGGTGGAGGGTTTTGAGTATGCCTCTCAATATGAAAATGCAACCATCATGAACGAATTAAAAGCCGAAGACAGGCTGCTGGTGTTTTGATTATAACTGATTGCGTCAGTTTAATTTATTTATAATTTAAAATGGGGTATAATTAGACATGGTTAAAAAAATTGCCGTCCTTGTCCGCGACAGGCAGGCAGAAGCTCTTAGAATGTCAGGTGGCTTGACATTGCTTGACGACGAGGTTAATGTTTATGTTCTCGACAGGAAACTTGAAAGCAATAAGGTTATAGATAAGCATCTCGACATGGTTCGGAATATGCTTGAGATACCGATGTTTACAAACTGCAAAGATAATCCGTACGATTATTTAACAGACGAGGATTTAGCTAATAAATTGCTTGATTATGATATTGTAATACCTTATTAAATTTTTTGGAGACTTTTAAAACATGAAAATACTTCATATCCTCAAAAGAGAACCGTCGGAGACGGAAAGAACAATTATTGATATTCATTCTAAATCAAATGAAATTACGGTTTTTAAGCTTTATTCAGACGATGCTTTCAGTTACGATGATTTGTTGAAAAAGGTTGCCGAGCATGATAAGGTATTTTGCTGGTAATAATAAAAAAAATTAATTTAAAAAATGGAGAAAAACATGAAAAGAATTATTTTTTTGAGTATGTTTTTTTTACTGATTTTGAGCGGTATATCTTATGCGCAGGGAATGATGAAAGGGCATAAGAACGCCGGCTGTATTGGAACATTTAACCGTATGCTGGCAAAAAGGGCGTATAATGCACTTAATCCGCATCATGTAGGGGTAAAGCCCAATGCGGTTGCAGTGGTCGGTGTGCCTCAGATAATGGCTCCCGCTCTTTATAAAGAATATGTGACGGGACACAATAGTAAGCATTATTATCTTTTAGATGTAAGGGAGCATCTGGCTTTTGTAAAAATGGGCCACATATCCGGCGCGCATAATATCCCACTTCAAGTGCTTTTTACGCCGAAATATTTAAAAATGCTTCCAAAAAACCGCACGATAATATCTATATGTTATGTAGGGCAGTGGGAATCAATGGCGGCCGGATTACTTGCCACTATGGGCTATCATGTTAAAATATTAAGATTCGGAATGTCTTCGTGGAATCCGAAAATAGACTTGCTTCACCGCAATAAAGTGGCATTCGGAAATTTTGCTTTAGCTCATTAATAAAAATATTTAAATATTAAACAAAAGTTTGCTGAATATAGTAAATAATAAAGGAGGTGAAAAATATAATAATGAAAAAATCTATTAATACCTTTTTAACCATTGCAGCTGTCTTTATGCTCTCTATCGGTTTCAGCGCTATCTCCGGCGGAAACGCGGCGGCCGCTTCTTATAGCGGAAACATGAAAATAAGCGGAAATATGCATATGGGCGCAAATATCGGATACGTGGGCAGCTCTCAGAAAAAATCAAAGAAAAAAGACAGCGGAAGCAGCAAAGCAAAATCTAAGTTAAATAAAATGGGCGCCGGTTGCCTGTAAATTAAAAATTACAGAAAGGTTAAAAAGAGAATAACCTTTTTAACCTTTCTGTAATAAATTATTAATTATTTTCAGGGCTTTTTTAATATAAATAAATAATGGGGAGAAAATTAAAATGCGATATTTGATAATGACAGTTTTAATATTTATTACAATTGTTTTTGCTAGCGCAGTTTATGCTGTTCCATCCTACGCTTCTGCTTTATCTGCTAAAAAAAGCGCAGCTAAAATTGCAATGATAAGAAAATATTTCCTATCCCATACTTACGATTTCGGCCCGATTTTTTATAAATATCATCCCGGCCCAAATTGGTATCTTCAACATATTAAAGGCTTAAGGCTTACTCCAAGCCAGTTAATAATAATTAAAAAATTAGACGCAGGAATGATTAAAGATACTATTTTGGGAATAAAGAATCTTAAGGCCGCATACTCCAATTACAAAAAAGATTCTATGGAAGTTGCTCCAAAAATAAAAACTATTATCAACGATATAAAAAAAATAGGCAAGGCGCAAACTTACCTTGCTTATGAGATGGTGCCGTATCACCTTAAAAGCTATTCTATTTTAACGCCTTCCCAGAAAAAAATATTTAAAGAGTTAAGAATGACTAAACTAAATGCTGGATGCATGGCAAAGTGACCATAAGAGGAGAAAGAATAGTCTTAATCTGAAAGCAACTTTGCTTTCAGATTTTTAAAATAGTCTGCCTGGGTCATTTAGCACCTGCTTGAATATTCGATAGGTTAGGGTTTTGTTTATTTTTTTTCCGTTAATTTAGTGATATAATGATAATACAAATTGTAAGCATTAATAGCGCAAAATTGCTAAATTACCAAAGTTAAAACGTTAAAATGGAATCCGATAAAAAACTTTTACTTCATATATGCTGTTCGCCATGCTTGATGTATCCGTATCATGTTTTCTCCTCTGCATCTCCAGATAAAAAATTCGATAAAATTATAGGTTACTTTTATAATCCTAACATTCATCCATACAGCGAATATCTCAGGCGAGAGGAATCTTTAAAAACATTCAGCGAGGCGGCAGGTTTTAAGGTTATTTACGAAAAAGATTACGATATGGAAGAATTTATCAGAAACGTCGTTTTCAGGGAAGAAAACCGTTGTTATTACTGCGTCGGTAACAGGCTCGAGAAAACAGCAGCTTTCGCAAAATCTTCAAAATTTACCCATTTTTCTACTACGCTTTTATACAGCAGGCATCAGGACCACAGTTATATAAGAGAGACCGGTTTCAATCTGCAAAAAAAATACGGAGTTAATTTTTATTACGAAGATTTCAGGGAGGGCCATAAAGAAGGCATAGAGCTTTCCAAAGGATACGGTTTATACCGCCAGAATTACTGCGGCTGTATTTACAGCGAAAAGGAAAGATTTTTTCGCAAGCAAACAAGCATAAAATGAGTTATAATTAAAATTATAAAAATATAAAAACCGCAATATATCTATTCTAATATGAATGAAGCGTTTAAAAATACTCCTGAAGAATTAATAATTAAAAAAGTCATAGAATATTCTAAGGCAAATAAACATAAGATTCAGGCTTTATGGTTCGGAGAAGAAAACCGCTCATGCGGCGCTATCCTGTCGGATATAAATATGGAAAGTTTAACTTGCTCCTTAAAATTTAAAGATAGTATTTTACATACGCCGCGCGAAGGAGATTTTTTAATTTTGCGGATTTTTTTTCTTTTTGCCCCGATTTCCGGAAAAATTAAAACCGTTAAAGGCGATAAATCTATTACTATCGAAGAATTGAGTTTTATAACTTTAAAGAACAATAAAAGGCGCTATCCCCGATTCATAATGGGTGAGCCCTTAGAAACGCAGATGATGATAGGCAACCATGTTTATTCAATAGAAATTAACGACATTTCTAAAGACGGAATAGGTTTTATATTTTCTTCAGAAAAGAGCATGTCGGGGTTAGCCGGAAAATCTGGATTTATCCAGTTAAATTACAATAATATGCTGTTAAGAATCAGCGGTGATATCGTATGGGTAAACAGATTTTCGCGGAATGATTATATAGGAGGGATGCTTCTTTACACGAATAATCAAGATAAAGATATAATCACAGATATTATATTCGATAACATATTTAAAATAGAAAACGAACTTTTTAAATTCATATCTTTTGTTACCTGCGAAGAAATGAAAATGAAAAAATAAAAAAGGAGATTTTGCTTTATGAAAATTAAGAAAAAATTTGCAATATCGCTCATTCTTATACTTTCTATATTTATTGCATCGTCATCGCTCAGCGGATGCGCTACTTCTAGGGCAACGGCAGCGAGCGGAACGACGGGTGCGCTGTTTGGAGCCGGAACCGGTTTTGTAATCGGGGCACTGACCGGGGGGCCCATAGGGGCGATAATAGGTACGGCGGCAGGACTGTCCATAGGTTATGGGGTGGGCTATATTACCGGAAAGTACGTGGTTACCCGCGAAGGCGGAATTAGAGGTATATCTATGCTTAACAGGCCTTATAAACTTGCCGGCAATGAATTTATATACGACCCGCAAAGCAGTTTTAAAATTAATTTTAATAAAGTTAAAGGCGTTCTTATATCGAATTTAAAAATCTACACTGTTCCAAAATCGGTAAAGTCCGGCGGCATAATAAGCTTAAATATGAAATACGACGTTCTGGGCTCCCCGGTTAATATTAAAAATTCTTCTATTCAGGAAACAAGAATACTCGAAGGATTAAACGGGAAGATTTTTTATACGCATACATCTGCTACTAATATCGGAGAAGAAGGCTTCTACAAAACGGCGCTCTCGGTAAAACTGCCTAAAAAAACGCCTAAAGTTTACATTTACGAAGCCATAGTTAAAGTGAATAACGTGATTACGGCATTAAGTTCCAGGCTGATATTGGTAAAATAATCAGGTTATTTTTTAATCCGGTTTTCGGTGCCGTTTACGAGCCTTTTTATATTAGGGTAATGTTTATATATTATCAATGCCGCGATAAAAATAGAAGCGACAAATATATAAATATTTTTTAGGGTATAGAATATTAAAAAAGGCATAAAAAATGCGCTTACTGTAGAGGCTAGGGAAACGTATTTAGAAGAAAATAATATTGCAAGAAATATTAAAAAAGCTATTAAAACGGCTTCGGGGGAAACGGCTAAGAAAACTCCGAGTCCGGTAGCGACTCCCTTGCCGCCTTTAAATTTTATAAATATAGAGAAACAATGTCCTGCAACCGGCGCTATGATTATTAAAGACAGAAAAATTAAATCCTTTACGGACATAAACTGTAAAGCGTATCCATTCTGCCTGAACGAATCTATGGCTAAAAATACCGGTAAAAATCCTTTACCGGCGTCTATGAGCAAGGTAATTAATCCGAATTTCTTTCCTATTACTCTTGAAACGTTGGTAGCTCCTAAGTTGCCGCTTCCTTTTTTAGTGAGGTCCGGAACGCCTTTTAATTTCGCAATTATTGCGGAAGTCGGAAAACTTCCTATCAAATAAGCCCCGAATATAAAAAATATTTCATACATTTTAAACTATTTTTTCCCCGCAATACGGGCAAAATTTAAGTCCCGGCATTAATGGAATTTCCATACCGCATTTTTTATTCTGGCATATTTTGTTTGTTTCGATGCCGTTTAATTTATTGTTAACGGCGTTGCTTAAATTATCCACAAACTTTTCGAATTTTTTATCATCGTTTTTTTTAAAATTTAAAGGCGGCAAGGGAGTC
>JAJZLA010000068.1 GCA_021803845.1 bacterium
TTCAGGGGTCCCGGCATAAATAAAGGTTTAAAAATATTAAGCGATATTAAAGCAAAATACGGCGTTCCTATATTAAGCGACGTTCATAGCGCAAAAGAAGCCGAAATTGCGGGCGGCGTTCTCGACGTTATACAGATACCGGCTTTTCTGTGCCGTCAAACCGATATTATTTTGGAAGCGGCAAAAACCGGAAAAGTAATTAACGTTAAGAAAGGTCAGTTTATGGCGCCATGGGATACGAAATTTATAGTAGAAAAAATTGCGTCGGTAGAAAATTATAAGGTGATTTTGACCGAGAGAGGGGTAAGTTTCGGTTATAATAATCTTGTCGTCGATTTCAGGTCTATTCCCGTAATGAAAGAAACCGGAGCTCTCGTAGTTTTCGATGCTACGCACAGCGTACAACTGCCTGGGGGAGGGGGTTCAGTTTCTTCGGGAAACAGGGAATACGTTATGCCGCTTGCAAGGGCGGCAGCAGCGGCAGGAGTCGACGGTTTGTTTTTTGAGGTCCACCCTGATCCGCCGAGAGCCTTAAGCGATTCTGCAAATTCCGTTTATTTGAGCTCATTCAAAGATAATTTAAAAAATATTCTGGAAATATCTAAATATAGTAAAATATAAAATAAAAATGACGCAGCATAATATATTAAAAACGGCGGAAAACGTTTTAAAAATAGAGGCTGATTCGGTGTTCGCCCTCATAAACAGGCTTGACGATAATTTTGAAAAAATGGTGCATTGTCTTATAGATATAAAAGGCAAAGTTATTTTAACGGGAATAGGGAAATCCGGTATTATAGCCAGAAAAATATCTTCTACCCTTGCAAGTACCGGTACTCCATCTTTTTTTATGCATCCGGCGGAAGCTTCCCACGGAGATCTTGGAGTTATTTCTAAAAACGATGCGGTCATAGTTCTGTCTAACAGCGGAAACACCAAAGAAATAGTTTCGATACTGCCGGCAATAAAGCTTATAGGCGCTAAAATTATTGGATTTTCCGGCAATAAGCGTTCGCGTTTATTTGAATTGTCGGACTATTTTTTCGACGTTTCCGTAGCACAAGAAGCGTGTCCTTATAATATAGCACCTACCGCGAGCACGACGGCTCAGCTTGCAATCGGCGATGCTCTTGCGGTTGCGCTTTTAAAAGAGCGTAATTTTTTAGAAGAAGATTTTGCAAAACTCCATCCTGGAGGTTCTATAGGCAAAAAATTTATAAAAGTGGCAGAGTTAATGCATAATGGCGAAGAAATACCTTTAGTCAGCGATACGGTTTTATTAAAGGACGCTATTTTAGAAATGAATTCTAAAAGATTAGGGCTTACCGGAGTTATAGACAAGAATAACTTTCTATGCGGCATAATAGTCGACGGAGATTTGAGGAGGGCGATGCTTTCTCCAACGGATATAATAAACGAACCTGTAAAAAACGTAATGACCAAAAATCCTAAAACTATACTGAAGAATGCTCTTGCCGTTAACGCTCTGCAAAAAATGGAGGAATCGAAAATTACTTCGCTTTTCGTAGTAGAATCGGATGACGATAAAAGTCCCGCCGGAGTTATTCATATTCATGATATAATAAAAGCAGGAATAATATGATTAAAAAATTAGATTTTTCCGATATAGAAATTTTAGTTTTCGACGTTGACGGAGTTTTGACGGACGGAAAAATATATTTATCCGAAAACGGAGTTGAAACAAAAACTTTTTTTGCCCATGACGGGGCAGGCATGAAATTGGCTAAAAAATCTGGATTAAAAGTAGGCATGATTTCCGCAAGAACAAGTCATGCAGCTTCTTTGAGAGCCAAGGAACTTGGAGTAGATTTTTATATTGAAGGATGTAAGGATAAATATAAAGCGCTGAAACCGTTATTGGAAGAATTTAAAATAGGCATTAAAAATTTATTCTATATGGGGGATGATATAGTCGATATAGAACTTTTAAAATTAGCCGCAATTTCAGCCACGGTTCCTAATGCGCCCGAATATATAAAAAATTGCGCCGACATTATAACGTCTAAAAACGGCGGGTGCGGTGCGGTGAGGGAGGTTTGCGATATAATTTTAAAAGAGAAAGGATTGCTTTTAAAATTTTTAAATTCGTTGTAATTAAATTATATGTCCTTAGACCGCAAAACTATAAGAGTAATCGCGCTTATACTGTCTTTATGCTTTATAGCTATTCTGGCAGTTTTTCTTATACTCCATTATCTTCGCGGAAATAAAGGGCTTTTCAATTTCAAGATATCAAAAGGCTACATAAGCCTTAAAAAAGTGGATTATAAATTTTATAAAAAAGGAATTCTTGCTTATGAAATTTTCGCTAAAAGTTTAAATTATAAATCTAAAAAGAAAAATATAATAAATTTAAACGCCGTTAAGATTTATATTTTCGGCAAAAATAAAAAACCGGCTTATATAATAATAGGGAAAACCGGAAAACTTAATACCGTTTCTAAAAACGTAATAATTTCAGGCGGCGTGTCGATAAAAGGTTCAAACGGGATTCTGATTAAAACTGATATAATAGATTATTTTGCTAAAAAAGACGAAATAGCGGCTCCGGGCGGCATGAAAATTAAAAGCAAAAATTATTTTATTTCAGGAGAAGGATTTATCTATTACGTAAAAAAGAAATTATTCGTTTTGCGGAAAGACGTTCATTTTTTATCTAATAACGCTAATATACAAAGGTCGTCTAAATGAAAATTAAATTTTATTTTTTAACCGTTTTTATTTTTTTGTCGATATTTTTACTATTTCAAAATAATTTATCGTTCGGCGCTTCAATTCGTAATAATTTAAAAAATGCGAATAAAACGCATAATAAAACCGATATAAAGTCCGATTCTTTAACTGTAAACAATAAAGCGCATATTGCCGTATTTACCGGACACGTGGTGGCCATTAAGGGTAAGTTGAAGATACTGTCGTCCGTTCTTAAAATTATATATACTAAAAAAAATAAGATTAAAATACTTATCGCTACGGGAAACGTGCATATTATAAAAGGCAAAGACAATATTACCGGAGGCATGGCGGTTTATTACGATAAAAAGAAAATTGCGGTAATAACTGAAAATCCCGTAGCATATGAGGGGAAAAACAGAATAGCCGGAAAGAAAATAATAATTAATTTTAAAACCGGTATTTCTACCGTTATCGGCGGTACAAAACGAGTTAATGCCGTAGTTTATTCTAAAAAGTCGCTGAGCGTAAAAAAAAGATGATAAAAGCCGTAAATTTAATTAAAAAATTTAAAAAAAGGACGGTAGTAAATGAAGTTTGTCTTGAAATTAGGCCTGGAGAGATAACGGGCCTTTTAGGTCCTAACGGAGCCGGTAAGACGACTACTTTTAATATGATATCAGGTATGCTTAGGCCGGACGGCGGTTCTATATTTTTGGACGACGTCGAAATTACTAAACTGCCTATGTATAAACGCGCAAGGTTAGGCATAGGTTATTTGCCTCAAGAGACTTCGGTATTCAGGAAACTTACGGCGGAACAGAATCTTACGGCTATTTTTGAACTTTTAAAAATATCCGAAAAAGAAAAAAATCAGAGGCTTAACGAATTAATAGAAAAATTCGGACTCGAGAAAGTAAGAAAATCTTTTGTAATGAGTTTATCCGGAGGAGAAAGAAGAAGGGTGGAAGTAGCCAGATCGCTTATACTCTCTCCAAAGTTTATACTTTTAGACGAACCTTTTTCAGGTATAGATCCTATCGCCGTAGAGGATATGCAGGATATTCTTATCGGTTTAAAGAGAGATTCAATAGGTATTTTAATAACCGACCATAACGTAAGGGAAGCTTTAAGAATATGCAACAGCGCATATATAATAAATGACGGAAAAATAATAGAAAAGGGCTCCCCCTCCTACATTATTTCCAGTTCAATCGTTAAAAGATTTTTCCTTGGAGAAAAGTTTAATTTGGGTATTTAGATTTAAATGTTATATAATTAATATATAATAAACTTTATAATAAATAACTATATAATATAATTAAATTATATAGCACTGCATTGATTTAAGACGATTATTAATTTGTTTTTTCAGGAGTTTTTTTATGAGCGGTATGGAGCTGAGGCAAAATCTTAAGCTATCCCAACAATTGGCAATGACCCCGCAGCTGCAGCTTGCGATCAAGATGCTTGCTCTTAACAATATAGAACTTTCAGATGTGGTTAAACAAGAAATATTAGAAAACCCGATTCTTGATCCCGAATCTGAAGACGTAAAAAATGAAGACGAAGTTGAAAGCGAAGGCGAAAACTATAAACCCGACATGATGCTTCAGTCTAATATTCCGGTTGAAGCCGATTCCGAATCGGAGCAAGGTTTTAATGAAATTGCGCAGTACTTAGTGAACTATAACGAACAGTTTGTTGATTTATCAAGAAACGACGGTATTCTAGGCGCAGGAGACAATAATTATTTAGAATATAAATTAGAGAGCAGTTTTTATAGAGGAGAAACGCTTTACGAACATGTCATGGAGCAAGTCAGAACCGGTAATTTTTCGGACGATGAAATTATGCTTGCCGAATACATTGCCGGCAATTTAGACTCTAAAGGATTTCTTGCGGTTTCGATGGAAGACCTTGAATATTTTGCAAAAAAAAATATTTCACAAGATATAGACGATATGTTTGTAGCAGACACGCTTTATAAAATTAATATATTGGAACCCGCAGGATTAGCCGCCGATAACGTAATATCAAGTCTGGCTATTCAGGCGGATTTTTATTTCAAGGGCGACGCTCTGCTAAAAGAATTAATAAATAAGTACTTAAAAGAAGTAGCCGGTAAAAATTATCAAAAAATATGTAAAGAAACAAAAACAAGTTTAGAAGAAGTTTTGCTTTCTATAGAAAATTTAAAAAAATTAAATCCGAACCCGGCGGCTAATTTCAGCAAAGAAGCGCCGCGTTACATCGTTCCCGACCTTTTCCTAAAAAAAGAGAACGATCGTTACGTAGTATATATGCAGGACGATTCTATTCCGGAGATAAAAATCAATTCGTATTATAAAAAGGTTATCAGCGGTGAAATAGCGGTATCGCCGGATATTAAAAATTATGCCGAAGAAAGATTCAAATCTGCTATGTGGTTAATGAAAAGCATTAATACGAGGAAAGAAACTATTTTAAATATTGCGCAGAAAATAGTCGATAAACAGTACGATTATTTCGATAAATGCGGCGGCAACCTGAAACCTTTAATTCTAAAAGATATATCCGAAGAGCTTAATATTCATGAATCTACAGTTTCCAGGGCTACCGCGAATAAATATTTAAGTACTCACATAGGAGTATTCGAGCTTAAAAGTTTTTTTACCGGAGCTTCATACGGAGAATCTTCGTCCGGTAACGTTATGACGAGAATTAAATCTATTATAGATTCGGAACATTTTATCGGCAAAGTTTATAAAGATATAGAAATCGCCGATATTTTGAAGAAGCAGGGCATAAATATAGCAAGAAGGACGATCGCAAAATATAGGGATATTATGAATATACCGCCTTCAAGTACAAGGCATAAAAATATTTTATATTAAAACCAATACATTAACAAAAAGGAGACCAAGAAGATGAATATTGCAGTTACGTTTAAGCATATCGATTCTAGCGATGCAATTAGGCAGTATGCCGAATCAAAATTCCAAAAATTAGAAAAGTATTTAAGCAATATTATGGATGCGCACATTACTTTAAGTATAGAACGCGTCGACCATAAAGAATCAGGCATAGCGCAGATTAAATTAACTGCAAAAAACCTTACCGTCAATGCGGAAGAAAAATCGGCCGACATTTACAGTGCAATAGATCTTTTGCTGGAAAAAGTCGAGTCGCAGATTAAAAAGCATAAGGAGAAGATGCGAAGAAAAGAGCATGTAGAAGAAGGAGCCGGCTTATTTTCCGAAACAGCAGACGGCGATTCAGCTTTGGACATTGCAATAAAAGACGATTATGAGAGGCAGCCGTTAACCGTTAAAGAAGCAGTGCATAAATTAGAAAAAAGAAACAGAGATTTCATAATTTTCAAAGATAAAGAATCATCTAAGGTATCTTTTATTTTTAGAGGCGACGACGGCGAAATTTCTATGATAACCCCTGAATTTTAATCAAAAGAAAAAGGTTAGAAAAAGGTGTCAGATTTTATTTTACGAATACGAAAAGAAACAATATAAATATAAAAGATGTTGCGTAAAATTAATCTAACATCTCCTACGTTATTTTATATAACGGAAATTAAATTTAAACGTATAAATTAAATATAATTGACGTGTCTATTTATCAGTCTAAATCTGAAAATACGGAAAAGCCAAATATAGTAATAATAAGCGGCATTTCCGGTTCGGGAAAGTCGTCGGCGTTAAAAATTCTTGAAGATAGAGGTTTTTTTTGCGTAGATAATATGCCGATGATTTTATTGCCGAAATTTTTTGAATTAGGGCTGGCAGCCCGCCTTAAAAACATACTTTTTGTTATAGATATCAGGGAAAAAAGTTTTTTAAAAGAGTTTGAAGACTATATTAAATTTTTAAAAAGGCGGGCATATTTTTTTAAATTTATTTTTTTAGATGCAAGAGACGACGTAGTAATAAGGAGATATTCCGAAACAAGAAGAAAACATCCTCTCTCGGAAAACGATATAGCTACGGCGGTTAAAAAAGAACGCAAACTTCTTAATAATGCAAAAGGTAATGCAGATGCGGTAATAGATACCTCCGATATTAAAATACACGATTTAGAGGGCATCTTATCTGCTCATCTGGACGGTCTTTTATCTTCAGCGCAATTTTCGGTTAAAATAATCTCTTTCGGTTTTAAATACGGCATTCCGCTTTCCGCCGATACGCTTTTTGACGCGCGGTTTTTACCTAACCCTTTTTTTATGACGCAACTTAAAAATCTTACCGGTTTTGATTCGGAAATAGCCGAATATATGCAGTCGTTTAATGAGACCAATAAATTTATAACTCATATATCTGATTTTTTAACTTTTACGCTTCCGCTTTATAAAAAAGAAAATAAATCTTATTTTACCGCAGCTATAGGATGTACCGGCGGCGTTCACAGGTCGGTGTTTATAGTCGAAGAATTAAAAAAAAGGCTTGCCGGCGTCAACGAAGATTACGGAATTACTTTTTACCATAGGGACGTTCAAAAGAGATAAAACGAAAAAAACCGCAAAATTTATTGATTTTATGATATATTTATTATATGATATTATCATATAGTTATATAATATAGGCGAATTATTTAGTATATTTTTTAAACATTAAATTAAAGGTGGTTTATTATGAAAAATAAAAAATCAAGTTTTATTTTTACTTCGGAATCCGTAACGGAAGGTCATCCCGATAAAATTTGCGATAAAATATCAGA
>JAJZLA010000069.1 GCA_021803845.1 bacterium
GTTAAAATCTGAAGAATCAAACAATTATGCCCTTAAGGTCTATCGATTGTATAAAATTTTGAAAACCGAAATAGAAACCGACTATGCTTTAAAACGCCTGTTCAACGAAGTCGATATGCCGCTTTCGGCGGTCCTTTTCGAAATGGAAAAAGCGGGATTTAAAGTAGATAAAGATATGCTTATGTCTTTATCGGCATCATTAGATTCCGACTCAAAAAAACTTACCGGAATAATACATAAAATCGCAGGCAGAGAATTTAATATTAATTCGCCTAAACAATTAAGCGCAATTATGTTCGACGAAATGAAATTTAAGCGCGTCAAAAAAAACAGCACCGATATAGAAGTTCTTCAAACGTTAAAGTCAGAATTCGAAATACTTCTCGGAAACGGCAATGAAGACAAAACTTTAAAAGATTATCTTTTATTTTTGGACAGTTTAATATCATACAGAAATAAGGTTAAGCTTAAGACGTCTTTTGTGGATGTGCTTTTAAGAGAGATTGACAAAGACGACAGGGTTCACACATCTTTTTCCCAGATAACCACATCTACCGGAAGGCTTGCAAGTCAGAGCCCAAATCTTCAGAATATTCCTGTTTCGGGAGAAGAAGGGATTAAAATAAGGCGCTCTTTTATAGCTAAAGATGGCTGTATGCTTCTTTCGGCGGATTATTCTCAGATTGATTTAAGGGTAATGGCATCTATTTCAGGGGATAAATCCTTAATCGAAAGTTTTAAAAATAGGGTACGAAGATATTCACGCAAAAACCGCGGGAGAAATTTTCGGAGTCGTCACTGAAGCGGTCGATAAAGATATGAGAAGGAAAGCGAAAGTAATAAATTTCGGAATAATTTACGGCATGAGCCCTTTCGGTTTGTCCAAAGAGATAGGTATCTCATCGGAAGAAGCAAGGCGGTATATAGATTTATATTTTAAAAACCATCCCGCTATTAAAGAATATATGGAAAAAACGGTCAAAGAGGCAAAGACAAACGGATTCGTCAGAACGGCTTTCGGAAGAAAATGCTATATAGAAAACATAAATTCCCGAATAAGAAATTTATCTTCGTTTTCGGAAAGGGCGGCGATAAACGCCCCAATTCAGGGAACCGCCGCCGATATAATTAAAATCGCCATGGTAAATATTTATAAATACGTTCAAAACGACGAAATTCTAAAGAACTCCGCAACAATGCTCCTGCAGGTTCACGATGAACTGATATTCGAAATAGAAGAATCAATTGCGAAAGAATTCACAAAAGTTATCGTCCCCCTAATGACCGATCAAAATCTTCTGTCGGGTGTTCCGCTGTCCGTAAATATCGGAATTGCAAAAAACTGGGCGGAAGCCCATTAAGAAGTAAAAATCAAATAATTTTAACATCTTTTAATATTTTTTCTTGACAAATTTATTGCATATGGTATAAATAAGATAAATAGGATTAAATTTGTCCTGATTATTTTTTTGACAATTTAAAATTGTGATATAAAATTTAATTAAATAATATTAAATTTTAATTGATTAATAAAATATATAACTTATTTAATTTTATTTTAATTGCTTTTAATATCGAGTTTAGTTTTACATTTGTTCTTATTTTATTTTATTTTAATTTTTTTCTAACTTTAAGGGGTGCTTTATGGATAGTACAGCTTTATTACTGGCGCGTATCCAGTTTGGAATGACGGCCTTTTTCCACTTTCTTTACCCGCCCTTAACCATCGGTTTGGGCTTGCTTTTAGTGATAACCGAAGGAACTTACATTTTTACCAAAGATCAAGAGTATTTAAGAGTCACCCGTTTTTTTGCAAAATTATTCGCTATTAATTTTGTCGTAGGCGTTGCAAGCGGAATAGTTATGGAGTTTCAGTTCGGAACGAACTGGGCGCAGTATTCGTCTTTTGTAGGGGCTATATTCGGTTCGCCTCTTGCAATAGAAGGACTGTTTGCATTTTTTATGGAATCAATTTTCGTTGGTGTTATGCTTCTTGGATGGAACAGGCTTTCTGCTAAAGCGCACTGGATATCCACAATACTTGTTGCATTCGGTTCTACTTTGTCAGGAGTATGGATATTAGTAGCAAATTCATGGATGCAGACGCCGGCAGGCTACAAAATAGGTTCAAACGGAATACCTAAAATGACGAATTTCTGGCATATGGTATTTAATCCTTATTTCCCGTCGGAATTTACTCATGTCATAATGGGTGCGTGGGAATATTCCGCTTTTTTTATGGCGGGTGTTGCGGCATGGTTTTTAATTAAAAATAATAAAGATATGGTAATGAGGAAGGCTTTAAAAGTAGCCGTTATAGTCGGCGTAATCGTTGCCTGCGGACAAATTATAGTAGGCGATATCGGAGCAAGAGAAGTAGTTAAGTACCAGCCGACTAAGCTGGCAATGATGGAAGCTCTCTGGCATTCCCAGAAATATGCGCCGGAAACGCTTTTTGCCCTGCCTAACAACGCTACTGAATCTAATGGTCCGCACATAGGTATTCCAGGTATGTTAAGTATGCTTTCTTATTTAAATCCTGCAGCAAAAGTTATGGGTTTAAATGCGGCTATAAGGTATATTAATAAAAAAGATTCAAAATTAGATCACACTAAACTGACTCTTGCGATGTTTCCGCCCGTATGGATAGTGTTTTGGTCATTTCATATAATGATGTATTTCGGATTTTATTTTGCGTTAGTTATGCTGATAGCTTTATATTTTCTGCTTAAAGACAAATTGTTTGACAGTCCGAAGATGTTAAAATTATTGTGGTTTTCTACGTTTTTGCCGTTAATTGCAATAGAATTGGGATGGTTTACTACTGAAATAGGAAGACAGCCGTTTACGGTTTACGGTCTTTTGACAACCGTTGATTCGGTTTCTAAAAATGTAAGTGTCGTTGATGTAGGTTTATCAATAACAATGTTTGTTTTGATTTATATAACATTGGCTTCTTTTGCAGTTTATTTGTTTAAAAGGGAACTAAGGGAAAGAGTTGAAGGTAAAGACGAACTTGCCGGCGAATCTGCAAAGGCTCAAATTAAATAATCAGGAGGTGTTATTATCATGAATTTAAATATATTATGGTTTATTCTTGTTGCCGTTATCATTTTGGGCTGGTCGGTTATGGACGGATTCGATTACGGCGTAGGCGGACTTTTAAATTTCATAGCTAAAAACGATGAAGAAAAAAGATACGTTATTAACGCAATAGGTCCCGTTTGGGACGGAAACCAGGTGTGGCTTATACTTGGAGGCGGCGCAGTTTTTGCCGCGTTTCCGTTAGTTTATGCGTCGATTTTCAGCGGGTTCTATCTTGCAATGATGTTAGTCGTCTGGCTGATAATATTCAGGGCGGTTTCTTTTGAATTTAGAAGTAAAGTAGAAAGTATTAAATGGAGAAACTTTTGGGATGCTGATATTACCGTAACCGGTCTCGGCATTGCCTTACTGCTCGGCGTGGCTATAGCAAATATATTAATGGGAGTTCCGCTCAATAAAGAACATATCGATTATCAGTCGCTTTTCAGCCTTTTAAATGTTTTTGGCTTAGCAGGCGGTCTTATATCTCTTTCCATGTTTTTAATGCACGGCTCTACTTATTTAATTATGAAAACCGAAGGTGAGGTTCAGCAGAGGGCAAGGGCTTTTGCAAAAGGATTTGCCGTAGCCTTTATAATCGATACTTTGCTGTTTTTAATTATTTCTCCTATATTTGCCCCAAGGCTTCTCGGCAACAGTTTCGGCGTAATAGGAGACTTTGTTCCGGCTATAATGCTTATAGGAGCTATAGGAGTTATACTGACTGCAGGTTCTTCAAGCGACATAAAGCCTTTTGCATATTCTATCATCGCTATTATCGGCGCTGTTGCAAGTTTAGCCGTCGGAATATTTCCGAATATAGTTCCGTCTTCAATTAATGCAAAATATAGTTTAAATATTTATAATTCGGCTTCAAACCATTTAACGCTTTTAGTTATGCTGATAGCGACCGTTATAGGTTTGCCGCTTGTGTTAATATATGCAATTTACGCATATAAAAAGTTTGGCTTAAAGGTAAAAATGGACGACAGCAGTTATTGATTTTATTATGTATATATTTTAACCTTTACCAAAAATGCCCTATAATAAAATTAACCCCCCTTAATTTTTTATAGGGCATTTTTTTTACCTTATATTATATAATAATAAAGATAATTCATATCTTATTAAGAGGTTTTTACATGAATATTTCAAGAGCCAGCGATTATGCTATCAGAGGATTGGTTTACATGGCAAAACAACCTGCAGGAACAGTGTGTTACGTAAAAGATATTGCAAAAAACACAAATTCGCCTGCTTCTTTTATGTCTAAAATATTTCAAACATTGGCAAAAAGCGGCATCGTAGATTCTTTTACAGGAACTAAAGGGGGTTTTACATTTAATGCCTGCCCCGAAGATATCACCATAAAAAAGGTCGTAGAAATTATTGACGGGCCTATCGTTTTGAACAGATGCGCAGTTAATAAATCTTCCTGCCGGAACGCAGGCAATTGCGACGTGCATTTTATGTGGGCAGATATACAAAAAATTCTGACGAAAGCCCTAAGCTCTTATTCCATAGCCGATTTTGCAACCGATAAGAAAAAAGTATCAGATTAGATTCTTACTTCCTCTTGCGTTAACTAACAAACCGCCCAGGCAGGCTTAGCCTCCCTCCCCTCCCTCAATCATTATTAATTAAATTATATACTCATCCAATATTAAATATCGAACAAAAATTACAAATCATAATTATTTAAGTTTTGAAAAAAATTTAATGTTACAAATATTTAACATAACTGTAACGATATTGTAACATTCGTTTGATAGAATAATATCAAAGCTAAAAAAAAGGTGTCAGCAAGATTTATTTTCCGTTTGAAAAAGTATTAATAAATTAAATGATATATAAGAAAATTAATCTAATGCCTTTTTACATAAGATATATAAAAATAAAGCACTTAAACTAAAAAGAGAGGAGGAAGTTATGCACGAAATTAACGAGGTACAAAAGACTATGAGGATGAGTACGCCGTTGGCTTTTGTTTTTGGTTTAGCCGCAGCGTTGGCATTAGTCTTTACGCTCGGCGGCGCAGGAACGGCTTATGCATCGGGCGCAATTTACGAAAATCCAAGTACCGGAGAGATATTTTTAAAGCCGGGACCGGGCAGGGTAAAAGTTAGACAGAGCGTCATAGATGAACTGTTAAAGCCTAGCGTAAAAC
This sequence comes from bacterium, assembly GCA_021803845.1. The sequence continues at coordinate 5,252 of JAJZLA010000069.1, forward strand.
AAACAAACAAACAGATTAAAAATTTAAAAACTACGGAAAAGAAACTTGAGGTTTCGCTTAAAACCGTCAAAAGTCAAACGCTTCCGGCGTGGACTAAACATGTTTCATTAGGAGCATTGATTTATATGGGCTACGGTTATTATACCCAGACCGGATTAACCGAAGGTTCGATGCAACTTGAAGAAAATCCGCCTGCAACCGGCAATAACGGCTACAACGCGTTTAACGTAAACAGGGCGTATTTAATATTCCTGTATCATCAGGATAACTGGTTTTTAAAAATTACGCCTAATTTTTTAAAAACGGATAACAGTTCGGGTACGAACGGCAGCGAGTATTTCAGGCTTAAATACGCATTTTTGCAGTTCAACCATGTTTACGACGCAAACGGTTGGACGGTTAACCTTAAAGCAGGGCAGTTTCCGACTCCTATGGTTGCATGGGAAGACGGTTTATTGGGTTATCACGTAGCAGAAAGAACTCCGTGGGGTTTCTTAAACGTAACCTCTACACAGGCGGGACTCGGCGTTTCGGGCAAATATAGGTCTAATGGGAAGGTTTACCTTGCATATAACGCCGGTTTCTTTGATAATGCCGCATTTCATGCCAACGAAACGGTGGACCAGAAATCTCCTCAGGCAAGATTAACTATTTATCCATTAGGAGCGGATTCCAGTTTAAACGGACTCAGCATAAGCGGATATTATGCCTGGGCTGAAGACAATTCAAGTTTTGGAGATGCCGCTATAGGTCCAAATACCAACAGTCCAGAAACAAGAGTTTCGGCGGTACTAGATTATAAAACGCCCAACGCAAATATCGCACTGCAATACGATTATGCTATAAACCACATAGTGGAACCGGGCGCAGGCGAAAGCGGGGATAGCGACAGTTATTGCGGAACAGAACCAACAGCACCAGTAACAGTAAATGGCGTTACCACTTATCCCACTTACGGTTGCTACACATCCAGCACTATGCCGTTAATAACAAGTTTGTATAGCGGTCATAACGTCGAACACGGTTACGACGCTTTTGGATACTACAATATTCCTAATACAAGATTTGGAGTTTTCGGGCTTATACAGAGATATTATTATGAGGCTACAAATTACAATACTACCGGCGATTCATTGACCGGCGGCAATCCTTTCGATTTTCAAAGAAGCGTAGCAGGCGCCGCTTACCGTCTTAATAAACATGTAACGCTTACCGCCGACTGGCAGAACTACCAGTTTTTAAATGCCAGCAATTATAGAAGTTTAGCTTCGACAAGTTCGCAATATTTAGAATACGGCCAGTGGATGGGGCAGACCAACGCCTTTTTCATGCAGGCAAGAATTGCATTCTAAGCTCTTAACTTAATAGCTTTTCTCTCAGCACCTCCCTGATACCTGCCCTAAAAAGCGGGTATTTTTGTTTTAAAATCTGATTAAATTAATATATGTTTTACGACTTTTTTGGAATTATATAAAAATAAAGTAAAAAACATGGCTCGAAGAGTCCAATTATTCTTTTTTTGCAGTTTTATTGTCTCTATATTTAGACCAAGATATGTTAGGGTCTAACATAGAAAGTTTAGAAATTTTTTTTCTGAAAGAAATTATTTTACCTATGGAGCTTTCGGATATGCCGATATCCGCCGCAAATGTTTTATTTTGTTTTACAATATAAAAACCCAGGTCGTCGAGTCTTTCAATAAAACGCAGTATATTTTCGCCTATCAACCAATATAAGCGTGGGTCGGTTTTCTTTTTAGTGCGCATAGCGGCTTCCGACAGCAGTCCTTTTACGCAGCTTAATAAAACATTATAGTCGGTTTCGATAAAACCTAATTCCTGCCTAATATTTTTTGTTTCGTCGTTAAGCTTGTCAATCGAAGTAGCGGCTTTGCATCTTCCTGTTGTTTTGTCTTTTATTATTTTTAAAGGGAATTTTTCTTTTGTTTTTTCTTTCATGCTTCTTTTCCCCAGTCCGATAAAAAGCGATTTATAAATGCTTGCAAAGATTTTTGTTCTTGCAGATAACCCGATAAGACAAATGCGGTTGAAACGACGATATGGTATTTCTCTCCGCCGCTTTTTGCAATTCTTTTGAAAGCCGGATGCTCATTAT
>JAJZLA010000070.1 GCA_021803845.1 bacterium
AAATTTAGTTATTTTTTTAATATCCATTGCGATATTTTTTCTTCTAATTCTGTATCGGCATAAATAATATTTCTTGCTTTTTTCCATCCTTCCGCAAAAACTTCGCTGAAAACCGGTTCATATTTTAAACCTGGATTTCTTCTTAAGGTTAAAGTAATGTCAGAAATAGAATTAATAATTGTAACTTTCCAACTCTTAGTTCTTAACTCCAGTTGATTATCCCATTTATATACGTGAGAAAGTAAATTTGCTAAAAAGCTTACAAGCCTGTAATATTCAGAATTTCCCAAGTCTTTTACCTCTTCCGCTAAGTTAATATAATCTATTTCGTCTAATTTGCCTTCTTTAAGGAGTTCCGCGTTGGTCATAGCCCAAGTGTAATAATCGGTATTGTATAGACTGGAAAGATTATTTACGGCAGACTTTTCTTTTACGTTTAACATAATTTTAATACCTTTTAAAAATTAACAACTCTATATAATAAAATATAGCACTATACTGAAAGATAATCAAGTTGTAAAAAAGCATTCAGGAATTAGAAGAAAAAATATCGCAATGGATATTAAAAAAATAACTAAATTTTTATCATACAATAATTCAAGGTTATATAATAAAACTTACAGCCGAGAAAAAAAATGAACTGGTGGAAAATTTCCACCGGTTCAATAAAATCAAGCATTCGAGCGCCGACCTAAAAGCCTTCACCGAAAAAGGCCTCTATATGCTCGCTACTATAATCAAAAGCCCCAAGGCAATCCAAACTACCTTAGATATCATAGAGACATACGCCAAAATAAGAGACCTCTCAAGAAGCATGTCGAAACTGCCGACTGCAGACAAAGCCGAACGGAAAACCATAATGGAAAAAGCAGCCGACGTTTTTGGAGATATCCTCGACGGCGCCCTTGAGACGACCGGCAGCGAAACAACCCTCGAACTAAACCTTGCCGTCATAAAAGTAAAACATACGGTAAAGAAGGGAAAGAAATAAAAAAACGGGGTACCGCCATGACCGTCATGGAACTAATCGAAGAGCTTAAAAAATATCCGCCGCATTAATGGATTCAAACATTTTTTTCAACACTAAATTTATTGGATTGTTTTTTGATATTGTCAAATTCCCATGCAAGTTCCGTGATTATCTCATTATTAGATGTAATAGTAATTTTCCCTAATAAATCTTCCCTGTGAGAAATTATTCCTATAGACAATTCTTCCGATATGGCAAAACTTGCATAAGGCATCATTTTATTTAAGCTGTCTTGAAAAACATAGAATACGTCAATGTTATTTTTTGACTGCTCCGCCATAATCTCTTCCATTTTAGAGAAATCATCCCCGTTTTTCAATATAAATATCCGTTCGATGCGTATGCCTCTTTTTGCCTGTCTGTAATTTTGTCTTGTATGTTCAGTCATATCCTTACCTGATTTCCAATAAAACGGTTCTACAAGATTGCTCGCAACCTTAAATGACTGCCCCGGCTTTAATTCCCCTAATATAATCGATTTAGCGGCATAAATATCGTGGAAGATAAAATCTCCCCCTTTTTCGGCTTGCTTTAAGAGAAGATGAATTTTTTCAAAATCGGCAAGGGCTATTTTAGTCGCAATATCTGTTTTTTTCTTTTTTAGCCTGTTGTATAACATTATAGTTTCATTAATAGCAATCTGTTCTTTAATGGAAAGTTCCAGCGACGGGAAAGTTGCCTTCAATCGTTTTTCCAGATTATCGATAGCTATTATAAATTCCGCAAAAATAGTTGCTAACGCAAAAGCCAATACAATTACTATTTTTGTAGAAACACTCAAATGAAAATATGCGCTCAGCCAAAATGTCAGTATAATAAAGACAATGCCGAATAACCCTATAAATAAGCGTAAAAATGTAACCCTCGACATTGTTATTATGCACCCTCTTTTATTTTTTATTATATCATATTAAAAGTTAAAGATATCTTTAACTAAAATTTTCATTTATGATTTATGGGTTTTACAGAGGCATCATAATGATTATAAAAAATACCGCGATTAAAAACACTACAAAATCAAAAGATATTATCCGAATAGCGTTTAATACTCAAAATACCGCAAGACTATTATTGCAAATATTAAAACGACCGCTGAAAGTATTATAAAATATAGAACATTGTAAACGGCTATGCCTATAATTAAATAAAAAACTAAAATTAACCGCTTAATTTTTTTAAGTTCCCCGTCTCTCAATAAATAGCCGGCCGTTATTGCTACGGCAATATAAATAACGGATTCGATTATTATCGTATCCATATTAATATCCATAAAGTTTAATCAATCCCTTATTCTTCCTTCGGACTTATCTCTTTAAGACTTCTTTAAAATACTCTACGGTTTTTTTAAGCCCTTCTTCGATATCTACCTTAGGGTTGTACCCCAGAGTTTTTTTTGCAAGCGTTAAATCCGGGTTTCTCTGAATCGGGTCGTCTTCAGGCAGTTCTACGAATTTTATCTTAGATTTCGAGCCGGTAAGGCGTATAACCAGCTTTGCAAAATCGGCTATGGTAAATTCGTAATTATTTCCCATATTAACCGGTCCCGTAAAACCGCTTTTATCTTCGATAAACAGTATAATCCCGTCTATTAAATCCGATACGTAGCAGAAAGAGCGGGTCTGTTTTCCGTCTCCGTAAACCGTTAAATCTTCTCCCTTTAGCGCCTGAACTATAAAATTGGAAACTACCCTGCCGTCGTTTTCCAGCATTTTGGGTCCGTATGTATTAAAAACCCTTATTACTCTTATATCCGTTCCGTATCGCCTGCGATAATCGAACATAATCGTTTCCGCCGCCCTTTTTCCTTCGTCGTAGCAAGACCTTATAGAAACCGGATTAACATTGCCGTTATAATTTTCGGGCTGTGGATGGACGGACGGCGAACCGTAAACTTCCGAAGTGGAAGTGTGTAAAACCGGTATCTTAAGGCGGGCTGCATTTTCCATAACGTTAAATATGCCGTAAACGTTGTCTTTCATAGTTTTCAAAGGGTCTCTTTGATAATGCGGAACCGACGCCGGACAGGCGAGGTTAACTATAAAATCGGCCTCTATGCTAAACGGAGAGCTTATATCGCCCCTGATGACTTCGAAAGAGGGATTGCCCGTAAATTCTTTTATATTATTCTTCGACCCCGTATAAAAATTATCCATGCATAAAACTTCATGCCCTGCGTTTAAAAGCCTTTCGCATAAGTTAGAACCGATAAAACCAGCTCCGCCCGTTACAAGGACTCTCATAATCTAATTTTCCTCCGCTATATTTTTCTCGATATTATTTTTGCTTAAATCGTATTTATTACCGTATCCCCTTCTGGTTATCATATACAAATCGTTCACGTATGTGTTGCCGTTTCCTATTATTATCGTGGTATTCATACTTACGATATCGAATTTGTCTATATTTTCGAGCGTCGTTATAATTATCTCTTCGTCGGGTCTAGTCGCCGCCTTTGCGATAACGGCAGGCCTGTCTTTCCCGATATTTTCCAGAAGGATATTTTTTGCGATAGTCAGCTCTTCTTTTCTCTTCATGCTCTTTGGATTATAGATTATTATCACAAAATCTCCAGCCGCCGCCGCCTTCAATCTTTTTTCTATGTCTTTCCACGGAGTTAAAAGATTAGACAAAGATATAACGCAAAAATCGTTTGTTATCGGCGCTCCAGCCGCCGCCGAAACTGCGCAGAAAGCCGGAATGCCTGGTATTATTTCCACGGGAATTTTTCCGGTGAGTGATTCTTTGTCTATAATTTCGAGCAAAAGACCGCTCATTCCGTAAATGCCTGCGTCGCCTCCCGAAACAAGCGCTACGGATTTGCCTTCCAAAGATTTTTTAACCGCCGCTTCGCATCTTTTAATTTCGTCTTTCATATTGAACGGAAGTCTTTCCTGTTTTTCGCTTAATATATCTACTATATGCCTCAAATATGAAGAATAACCTATTATTACTTCCGCCTCTTTTATGGCTTCGAGAGCTTTTTTGCTTAAATGTTCGGTGTCTCCCGGACCGGTTCCTATAACCGTTATCTTTCCGTAAGATTCTGACCGTCCGCCGTTTAATTCCATTAATCACCCTCCTTTTCTTCTCTATTAATACGCTAATCCCGATTCTTAAATTTATTTTCTGAATTCCCGCTTTCGCGGGAATGACAATATTGCAATTTAACTTTTCCCCTAACAGTTGTCATTCCCGCGCAGGCGGGAATCCAGAATTTATTATGCGCCTAAGGCGGTTCAGGAAAACACGTCGATTAAGTTAAGAAACTATTGCCGCCGCTGCCGTTACATTTCCTTTTTTTTGTTTAGGTATCAGCAGTTCCCCGCCGTTTTTCGCCGACATCGCCGCGCAAGGTTCGCAGACGGAATATGCTCCGGTGTGTTTAAAACTTGCCGACCATTCTATATTTATACCCGCCTCTTTTCCTTTTTTATTGTTTTTTTTATTTTTACTCGAATCTATAAAGGCGTTTATTTCGTCTTTATCGTAAAAGTCTATAAAATTACCGTATTTATATCCGAATTCCAGCAATCCGGCCTCATTTCTTTTTAAGTCTATCGTAGCAACGTTCCTTATTGACTTAAGCGATAAATTATTTTCCTTAAATACGGAAGATATAAAATCTTCTATCTCTTTAAACGAGGTATTCTTATTACAGCCTATGCCTACGGTTAAGCGTCTCGGCCTTAAAAGCGCAATATTTTCGGCTTCCGCAATATTTTTCGGGTTTTCTTTTAAAGAAACGACCGCCGCCTTTTTGCTGCCCATGTTTGCGGTATTTAAACCTTTCGACAGGATTATTCGTTTTGCGTTTTTAAACCCGCTTATATAAGACTTTATTTCCCGCATGTTAAAAATACTGTCTTCGTCTATGTATATTCTTATCTCTTCTCCGCAAATAGAAGCTTTATTGAATATTTTTATTTTGCTTTCCCCGTCTTCTATAAACAGGCCGAACCTATCTGCGAACATATCCAAAGAAAAATTTCCGGTTGCGTCCGTCGCGGTGGTAATTACCGGAATTGCTCCGTTTCCTATGTACCCTGCGGTTTCCTCGGCAAATTTATTCGCGCCCCCCGTGTGACCGGAAAGCAGGCTGACGACGAATTTTCCGGCTTCGTCTATCGCTATAACGCCGGGGTCGCTGAATTTATCTTTAAGAAAAGGCGCGATAATCCTGACCGCCGCCCCAGCCGCCAGAAAGAATACTATGAAATCGTATCCGCGGAACAGCTTTTTAATAAAATAATCTTCCGATAATTTTTTATATCTTTCGATGCCCGTCTTCAGAAGTTTTATCCCATCGGCAGAAGGCGTTTCTAAAGCCGCCGTTTCCGCCTGCAAGCTAAAGGCGCGTTGCGTTAATCCGTTTTTTTCTTCTCCGATAAAAAAATGCAGATTTATAATTTCGGAAATGTCCGGAATATCGGCCTCGCTGCGCGCTTTGAGCTTTTTTGCCATGCCGCCGTAAATTTTAACCGCTTTCTTTAAAGAATTTTCCGAGGTTATTACAAGGGCGATATTCGTAATTTTAAATACGGCGTCAGACGGTATTTCCACCGTTTCTGAATCCGTGCGAAAAGCTCTTATCATAAAGTTTCGACCTATTTTCTTTGAAATATTTTCCCCTTAAAGCCTCTCCGACTATTAAAACCGCCATATTTTTGACGGAAAATTCCCCTGCTTTTTTAACTACGTCTTTCAATTCGCAATTTATTAAAATCTGGCTTTTAAGCGATACGTCTTTAGCAATCAGACAAGGCGTATTTTCCGGATAATATTCCTTTAAATCCCCGACTACGCCGTCGATTAATCCGAAGCTCAGATATATGGCCATCGTAGCCTTATGGCTCGCAAGGCTCTTTATATCCTGTCCGTCCGGCAGTTTTCCCGTTCTGCCTTCTCCTCTGCAAAATATTACCGTTTGCGAAACATCCGGCAATGTCATAATAGAATTATTTGCGGCGCTTGCGGCAAAGGCGGCGGTAACCCCCGGTATGATTTCATATTTTATCACCATTTCGTCCAGATAATTCATTTGTTCGTTTATAGCTGAATATATTGAGGAATCTCCGGCATGAAGAACGGATATAATATTTGGCTTCAATCCTATAAGATTCTCAAGCCTTTCCTTAATCTGCTCAAAATTAAGGATTTTCATGTCTATTAACTCCGCGCCCTTTTTTATAACCTTTAACATCCCGGGATTAATCAAAGAGCCGGCATAAAAAACTGCGTCGGATTTTTTTAATATTTTAGCGGCTTTTACCGTTAAAAGTTCCGGGTCGCCGGGACCAGCCGATACAAAATATATTTTAGTTCCTATTGATTTGCCCATATTATACGAAAACCCCTATAAGAATCGAAAAGTAATCGTAGTTCCGTTCTTTCTTTTCCGCAAAATCATTTATAAGCGCTGACTTCTCTATTAAATAAAGTTTAAGCATTCCTTCTTCCAATTGCCTGCCGCATAGCCCGTTAAACGCTTTTAAAATCTCTTTTACGTAACCGCCCGCTTTCATAAAGACTATAACCTGAGGCTTAGAAATCTTATCCGAGATAAACTCTATTTCTTTTTCTATTTCGGTTAAATCTTTTTTCACGGGAACCGATATTAAAACCGAACTGTTTTTAATAATATACGGTTCCTCTATTAATCCTAAAGAATAATGAAAGGAAGAAACGCCGTTTACTATCCTTATGTTTATGCCGTTACCCTCGCGATTTAAAGCTTCCATGATAGCATTGTACAGTCCCCAGTATGTGCTGTAAAACATAGGGTCGCCCAGCGTAACGTAAGAACAGACGCCGTCTTTGAGCTTTTCTATTATTTTAACGGCATTTTCCCCATATAAATCTTTATTTCTTCCCTTTGAGAGTTTCATTTCTACTTCTAAAGGAATAAGCCTGTTTTCGGGAAAATCCGATATTCCGGCAAATTTAAGGGCACTTTTTATAACATCGTAAGCTATTCTATTTTTCCCTCCGCAAACGTCTGGATAAAATATAAAATCGCTTTTGATGAGCGCATTAACCGCCTTTACCGTTATCAGTTCAGGGTCTCCGGGACCTACTCCTACGATAAATAATTCTTTTTCAATCATTTTCGGTTTTCCCCGGACTTTCTATATTTATATCGTCATGAGAATTTTCCGCATTTTCTTTTTTACCGGTTTCAATAGTTTTATTTCTTATTTTCACGTTTGGTATATCCGCATTATGTTCCCGTTCTATTTTGAAAGTAAGTGCTCTGCCGCTGGCGGAGGGAGCAAGGATTTAAGAA
>JAJZLA010000071.1 GCA_021803845.1 bacterium
TTTTGCTTTTTCCGCCGCTTCTTTTAATCTTTGAAGCGCCATTTTGTCTTTTCTTAAATCTATGCCCTGGTCTTTTTTGAATTCATCGGCTATATAGTCGATTACCTTCTGGTCGAAATCTTCTCCTCCCAAAAAGGTATCGCCGTTAGTAGATTTAACTTCAAATACTCCTTCTCCGAGTTCCAGTATCGATATATCGAAAGTTCCTCCGCCTAAATCGTAAACGGCTATTTTTTCTTCTTTCTTTTTGTCTAATCCGTAAGAAAGGGACGATGCCGTAGGCTCGTTAATAATCCTTAAAACATCCAATCCCGCTATTTTACCGGCATCTTTTGTGGCCTGTCTTTGCGAATCGTTAAAATAGGCCGGAACTGTAATAACCGCTTCGGTTACCGGTTCCCCAAGATAATCTTCTGCAGTTTTTTTCATCTTAGTTAAAATAATAGAAGATATTTCTGCGGGTGAATACTTCCTTCCTTTAATTTCAACCCATGCATCGCCGTTTTCGCTCGGCACTATTTTATAAGGACATACCTTTTTGAAAGCCTGAACTTCAGGCGAATCATATTTTCTTCCGATAAGTCTTTTTACTGCGTAAACGGTATTTTCGGGATTCGTGACGGCCTGCCTTTTTGCCGCCTGCCCCACTAACCTTTCTCCGCTGTCGGTAAAAGAAACTACCGAAGGCGTAGTCCTTGCTCCTTCAGAATTTGCTATTACCGTAGGTTCTTTGCCTTCCATAACTGCAACGCAAGAGTTTGTAGTTCCTAAGTCGATTCCTATAACTTTTCCCATGATTAAATTCTCCTTAAATCTATATGATTTTTTTATTTTTTATCTATTTTCTATTTCTTATTATATCGTATATTTAAACAATAAATAAATATAAATGTAAATTTATAAAATTTAATTTTTAGATTTGGCTATAGAAACCATAGCCGGCCTCAAAAGCCTTTCTTTAAAAACATAACCCTTCCTTTTTTCTTCGATTATAGTTCCGTCGGGTTTTCCGGAATTTTCGACCATTTCTACGGCATCGTGAAAATTAGCGTCAAAACTTTTCCCTACCGTTTCTATAACTTCCGCTCCGTAATTTTTTAAAATTTTAATAAATTCGTCATAGGCTAATTTAACGCCTTCAACGAAAGATTTTAAATTTCCGGAAGCGTCCTGTTCCATATATGCAGCGGAATGACTTATAGCCAGATCTAAAAAATCGAGAACGGGAAGCAAATCCCTTAATATTTTTTCGTTGGAATATTTTAGAGCCTCTTCTTTATCTCTGTTGTTTCTTTTTCTAAAATTTTCCATTTCGGCTAAGCTCTTAAGATAGTTTGCATTTGCTTCGTCGTTTTCTTTTTTTAAATTTTTAAGTACGTTTTTTAAGTATTTTAAAGTTTTTTCCGCTTCAACGAGATTTTTTGGGTCGGGAATCATATCGATATCGGCATCGTTTTCGATGACGATATTCTCCTGTCCATGCGGTTCCGTTTCCATCTTTTTTCCTAATTCGGATTCTATTTCGGAATCGCCGGCATCTCGGTTCGTTCTTTCATATTCCGCATTTTCTTCGTCTAAACGCATTAAATATATCTCCTTTATTTATTTTTTATTATGCCGTTATTTAATTTGAATGCATGCAATAATTTATATTCATATAATGCCGCTTAAAAATTCCGATACAAAATCTATTATAGGAATAACGTGGGAATAATTCATTCTTAACGGCCCTATTATTCCTATCGACCCCCTAAGCATATTGGCCTCGCTTATATAAGGCGCCGTTATAAGGGAAAGACCGGATATCTCAGACCACTCTTCTTCCGAACCTATGAATATCTGTTTTGTTTTGGAATTTTTAGTATGTCCGAGAAGTTTTATGATATTTTTTTTGTCCGAAATTGTCTTTATAAGAAATTTTATCTGCTCATTATTGGAAAATTCCGGCTCTTCTATTAAATCTCCCTCCGGACCGACGTAAAGACAGTTATCGTAATGCTCATAATCCCTATAGCCGGAAACATTTCCTATGGAAGAAAAAATTTCCTTATTTAAAATAGAAGAAAAAATTTCCTTATCGCTATGCATTTCTTCGGTTATTATTTCTTTTAAATCGTCTAAGCTGCAATTCTTCCTTTCGATTATTTCGTTTAATTTATTAGAATAGCGCGTAAGTTCGTTTTGTTTTATATCTTTGGTTATATAAAACGATTTATTTTCCGTAATTCCGTTTGCAAACACTATAATAGCAAGTATATTTTTTTCTTTTATCCTTATAAATTCTATATGTAAAAGATTAGCTTCGGACATATCCGGCGCCAAAACCACGCCTGCGTAATGAGACAAATCGGAAAGCAGTATGGAAACCTGATTTAATATTCCGTTTAAATCCCTGTTTGACGAAGATAATCTTATTTCTATGTTCTCTTTTTCTTTAAGGGAAATTTTTTCGGTTTTCATCAAACTGTCGACATAAAACTTGTATCCTTTAGCCGTCGGAATCCTGCCGGCTGAAAAATGCGGCTGAAAAATATAACCGGCTTCTTCCAACAAAGCCATAATATTTCTTATAGAAGCAGAGCTTAAATTAAGTTTGCTGTTTTCGGCGATAAATTTAGAACCTACGGGACTTGCCGTTCCAAAATACCCTTCTACTATGCCGAGAAGTATTTCTCTGCTCCTTTCGTTTAAATCGCTGTAATTAAATTTTTCCGCTTTTTCTTCCAAATTTTTCATATAAATCTACAATAAATATATCTTATTCGGCAAAAACTAAACTAAAATTTATATATAGTTATTTACCGCCGATTAGCACTTAAACATACAGAGTGCTAATTATTATTTAAACAATATTTTAACATTTTGTCAAGTTTTATTCTATATCATTCTATATTAAAAAATCGGCTTATTAACTATATCGGAACGACAAAACAAAAACTTTTTTTCTTTACAAATTTTTAATAAAAGCATAGAATATAAAAATGCTGTCAAAATTAAATAAATTTATTTCTTCTGTTAAACTCGCCGTTTTTCTTTTTATAACAATCGCCGTTCTTGCAATGATAGGTACGTTTATAAACCAAGGCGATACGATAAAACAGTATAAAACTATTTTTTCGCCGGCGGCTTATCACGTATTATACTGGCTCGGCTTTTTAAATATTTACGATTCGTGGTATTTCATCGCGCTTACCCTGCTTCTGATAGTTAATCTTATAGCCGCATCTATCAATATGTTTCCGCGTACTATAAAAGCGGTTTTCGGTCCTTATCCCTCTTTTCAAGAAGTATCGGAAAAGAAAAACCCTAAAGCGGTATATGAGGCAATCGAAACAAAAAAGAAACCGGAAGAATTAAAAGAAGTTATAGGTAAAAAATTCGGGGAGCCGTTATACGAAAAAATAAGCGAAAACAGCGATAAAGCAGAATTATACTATTCCCGAAATTCTATTTTCAGATTTTCTCCTTACATTGCCCACATAAGCGTAATAATTATTATTATAGGAGTGTTGCTTAATTTTAAATACGGATTCAGGTCTTATACCAACATTAAAGTAGGAAAAAAAACTAACGTTACTTACCTTTTAAAAAACAACAAACCGATTAAACTTCCGTTTACGATAAGGCTCGACAGATACCGCACGACTTATTATTCTGACGGAATTCCTAAGGCTTACATTAGCACTATAAGTATAATTGAAGAACATATAAGAATTTTGACAAAAAACATAGAGGTAAACCATCCTTTAACTTATAAAGGCATTACTATCTACCAGGCAAGCTACGGACATTATAAACCTGACAAATACGGTATCTTAATAGTTAATTTACGGCACATTAAATCTTTTAAAAAAATAATATATGCATCGGCGGGAAAATATTATAATTCTAAAATAAATAACATTAAATTTATGCTAATCAGGGTTGTTAGAAAAGGTAAAATGCCCTATTTCCCTTATATAATTAAACTAAATAATAAAAAAATTTTAAATTTTAGGGTTATACGGGTTAAAAATAACAATTTCCCGCTTATTATAGCAAGATATAAAAATATCGGCTTTATAATGACTCCGCAATTAAAAACTTACTATTACAGCGGCGTCGAAATATCTAAAAATACTTACGTATCTGTAGTTTGGATAGGATGTATAATTCTTGTGATTTCTTTATTTTTTTCATTTTTCTTTAATCACGAAGAGACGTGGGTATCGCTATCCGGCATTAATGATGCTAAAAAAACGAAGATTGAAATAATTTCTATTCCAAAAAAGAAATTTAATTCTTTTTACAAGAAATTTGATAAAAAAATTAGCGAACTAAAAAAATACTTACATTAACTTAAATATGTTAAAAGTTATCAGAGGTTATAACTATGATTTCGCCGAATATATCCGTACTTGACGGTTCCTTATATTTTACGGTTTCGCTTCTTTTCGTGTTCGCTTCTTTTATAGGTTATTTTATTTTTTTATTTACCGGAAGCAAGATGATTTCAAAAATATCTTTCGTTATTCTAATTGCGGGTTTTATAATTCAGACCGCGGCATTCGTTATAAGATGGATATATGCCTATAAAATCGGGATAGATACGCCGCCGTTAGTCGATCTATACGACTCTATGGTTTTCTTTGCTTACGTTATCGAAATCGGTTATATAATTTTAAGAATTTTTTACGATTTTGATGCCCTTGGTTTTATAATTACGTTTATAGCATCGGCGGCTCTTGCTTTCGCAACTTTTTATCCTCTTGCGACAAGCGCAATAGAACCTACAATTCCTGCTCTGCAAAGCTACTGGCTTATATACCATATTATGACTTTATTTGTCGCATACGGCGCATTTGCGGCTTCATTCGGTCTTGGAATACTTTATCTTATAAAAACCGGCAAATCAAAAAATAAAGATATCGAAAACACAAAGCAGAAAAAGCAAAACCGATTTTTATCGCTTTTGCCGGAATCTGCAGTAATAGAAGAATCTATTTATAAGGTGATATCGGTCGGGCTCGTTTTTTTAACCGCAGGAATAGTAATTGGCGCCGCATGGGCGGACAGCGCCTGGGGCGGTTACTGGAGCTGGGATCCTAAAGAAACATGGTCGCTTATAACGTGGATAGCATACATTTTATTTATTCATGCAAGATTTACCAAAGGATGGGGCGGTAAAAAAATGGCGTGGATCGCCGTCATCGGATTTGCGGTAGTTATATTCTGTTATCTCGGCGTAGATTTGATAATACCGGGATTGCATTCTTACGCAACGCCCAGTTCGACTCCTATTTTATAACGGTTCTAAGCAATATTTTATATTTCATTTTTATCTGTAAAAATAATAAAGATAATTAATTTATTTTATTAAATTCTTGAGTTCTATGAATAAAATCGACGAAAAAAAAATTAAAACAATAATAGAACCTTTTATGCCTTATATTTACGACGTTAATTCGTCCGGAGAAATTAAAAATCTTACAGCCCCGCCTTATGACGTAATAAGCAAAGAACTTCAGAGCGAACTATATGAAAGGTCGCAATACAATATAATAAGGCTCGAATACGGAAAGGAATTAGGCGGCGACGGCGATAAGGAAAATAAATATACAAGGGCGGCCCGCTTATATGATGAATGGACGGGCAGGGGCATTTTAAAAAAAGCAGAAAAAAACTCGATTTACGTTTACTCGCAAATTTTTAATATCGACGGAACCGCATACGAAAGAACCGGCTTTATGTCTCTTTTTAAACTTCCGGAATCTAAAGAAAATAACTCTATATACGGCCACGAAGCTACACTTTCCAAACCTAAAGAAGACCGCTTTAAGCTGATGGAAGCCGCAAATGCAAATTTCAGCCCTATTTTTTCCGTATTTGAAGACAATAATCAAAAAGTTTTGAATATTTTAAAAACGGCGGTATCGGAAAAAGAAGTTAAAAAACTGTTCGATTTCATAGACGACAGCGAAATTAGAAACATACTTTACGAAGTAGAAGATGAAAAAATTATATCCGATATCCAAAATGAGATGAGCGGTAAATCAGTTTATATCGCGGACGGACACCACAGATTCGAAACATGTCTTAATTACAGGGACTACGTTAAAAAAAACGGATTAGATAATAAAGGTATCGACGCCGATTCGTGCCTTATGTTTTTTGCGCCTTCAGGACAGAAAGGATTGGTTATTTTACCTACGCATAGAGGCATAAAAGGAAAAAATATAGATATTGAAAATTTTATAGAAATTTTAAGCAAATATTTCATATTTAAAGAAACGAATGCCGGCGACCTGATAAATGAAAATAAAAAAATCGGCGAAAAATACGTTTCTTTCGGTTTTGCCCATAAATCCGGAAAAAATTTTATACTCTCGTTTAAAAA
Source organism: bacterium (assembly GCA_021803845.1). Next base: position 6,377 of record JAJZLA010000071.1, read on the forward strand.
AGAAACCGCGGACGCAAAAACGACAAACCCTTTGGATAATCTCGACGTATCTATCCTTCAGGAATATATTTTAAAAAAAGCTTTAGAAATAACGCAGGAAGAAATCGATAACCAAAAATATCTCGTATATGAAAAAGATGCAAAAAAAGCTTTAGAAAAAGTTCACAAGGGAGAACTCGAAGCCGTATTCTTTATGAATCCTACTAAAATAGAGGACGTAATAAAAATAGCTTCTATAAACCTTAGAATGCCTCAAAAATCTACATATTTTTATCCTAAACTAATCAGCGGATTGCTTATTAATCCGCTGATTAAGTAAAGTTAAAGTTAAGGCTTTTCTTTTAATTTCCGTAGTTGCCGTCCGGAGACATGGAAGGCATAACCGCTTCCTGCAATATGGAATTGTTTTCGTAAATATACTGCATTATATAAATCACTTTTCCTACGTTTCTCCCATACTGCAATTTTTCGTAAACGTTAGGTACGTATTTTATAGTTTTGAATAGTATCGGATAACCGTAAAGATTTTTTTCGATCAAAGAACTTAACGGTATTACCGCCGAATTATTAGAAATAGCAAATTCCAGCCAGCATACTCCGCCGGCATTAAACACCGCTTCGTATTTAACTTTGTTAATCTTATATTCGTATGCCGTTATACCGGAATTTTTATAATTATACTGCGACAGATCGGGCTGTATAATATAAAGTTTTTTCAAAGAAATCTTTTGCATTTTGTATTTTGACTGCATATTTTTTAAAGTGCCGCCTACCGCCGCATAAACTTTATTGCAGTTAATATAATTTAACGCAAACAGCATACCCGCCGCAATCCCATACTTCCGTATTTACCG
>JAJZLA010000072.1 GCA_021803845.1 bacterium
TTAAAAGCGAAAGAACGCTGTTTGTCTGGCCGGGACTCAATGGATATAAAAGACTGTACAAATCTTTATTAGATAAACAACTGACGGCATTATAAACCTGCGTTCCGGTCGTCATACCCAAAAGCTGACTCTGCGTCGGCGCAGAGCAGGTTCCGGCATATGCTCTGTTCGTTTTAAAAACGCTAAAGAGCAGTATCGCCGTTATTATTCCTATTAATAAGATAAGAAAAAACCGTCTCATTTTTTTATTCCTTAAAAAATAACTAAAAACTAATGCCGCTGATATTATTAGCAATCGGATACGATGTCGTCGCTGCTCCGTTTGCCGTAACCTCTTCGTATAATATGTTATTATTCACGCAGAAAACCACTAGCTGTTGCTGCTGCTGAGGCGTTCCAGTTCCTATATTCTGATAAAAAGCAACTTCATTGCCGATTCCGGTGCAAGCACCGCCACTGTCAAAAATACATATAGGGGTCTCGAATTGCTCAAAAATGGAATTAAAAGAACATATGTTGTTGCGGCCGGCTGGGTTTATCGGCGGAGTTGGCGGAGTCGGCGGCATAGCCGCATTCTCCAAATTTCTCCTTATCGTCGCCATCGCTTGCGTCATAGAATTGTTTGAATGGAGATACTGTTCATTGGTCATATAGTCGTTTATCCCCCACATAACTACTTGATATAGCCCTATGGACAAGATGCCTATAAGCAATATCGTCATCACTAATTCTATAAGTGTAAACCCGCCCCTATTTTTTTTAATACTATTCAAAGTCTTCATTATCATTTTCATAAAAATTTAAGAATATACCTTGTCATTCCTGCGAAAGCCCTGTCGTCATTCCTGCGAAAGCAGGAATCCAGACTATTAAAATTAAAGTTCAACATATACTTTCATATAAATCTATCCATTCAGGATTGTCTTTTTCAATTAATTTCAATTTCCATGTCCTCTTCCATTTTTTTATCTGTTTCTCTTTATTAATAGCCGATTCTGCGGAATCATGTATCTCGTACCAAACTAACATATGATGTTATACTTCTTCGTAAAACCCTCAACAACATTTTGTTTATGCTCATAAACCCTTTTAATAATATCTGAAGTCACACCCGTATATAAAGTGCCGTTACGTTTACTGCTCAGGATATAGACATAATAATTTTTCATTCTTTAATACTTTTCTGGATTCCTGCTTTCGCAGGAATGACAATAACTAAAATTTTTCTTCACCGCATACCCTTTCGTGGGAATGACAATACTTAGTTTTTTGAAAACCCGCCTTCGCGGGAATAACGAATCGTTAATAATCCGCATAAACCGTCGAAAGAGTAACGTAGGGACAGCTCCCCTCAGTTCCGGGGCATCTGGCAGGAGCCGATGGACAAGTTACGCTACCGTTTGCGGAAAACCAACCTGTTTGGACTATTGCCTGAATGAAAGATGTGCTTCCTGTAAGATTGATAGTTCCTGTTCCGTTGACATCGTTAAAATAAACATACTTTGCGGTAACCTTAGTATTAAAACATTCGTTGTTAATGGGCGGCTGCGTTTCTTCTTGAAACTTAAAAGGAGTCGTCCACGGCGAAACCGGCGGCGTTGATGTTTGTGTTGTCCACGCTTGGCACGCTCCGCTCGTCGGCGTCCCCCCGTCCCTGCAGTAATTCAGCGCTGCCATTTCCTGCTTAGCTAAATTTAGGGCGGTTTCTTCGTTTACGATATTTATGCTTTTTGCGGAACCGACGATAAAACTTTCGGTTACGGCTCCCATGGCAAGACCTATTATGATTATCGTGAAAACTATTTCTATAAGGCTGAATCCGTCTTTATTCGTTATATTCATAGGACAGCCGCACCGCCTTTGCATATAAATTATAATACTATGAAAATAAAACAAATATTATTTTCAAAATAGTTAATTGTCATAAATAATTATGATAGTAATTTATATCCTCAATTATCCAATTATCATTATCGCAGAATAAAATAAATCTGACTTTTTTTGACGCTTTTTTCATTTTTTTCAATACGATATTTCAATATCAATCTGCTTTATTTCCATTTTATTATATTTATAAAATTATATCATAATTCATATTAAATTAAAAAAGCTAAAGACTAAATTTTTATTTTGCCTTTTACGATTATCACGCCTTTAATGTAGCGTTATAAATTGATTTCTGCTTAAGTATATGATATACATAATTATGTTATATATTTAATTATTAATTAAAATCTAAATAAATGGAAGATATATTTTTCAGCGATTTTTTAAAAATTACGCTTGAAAAAAATAAAACGAACGCAGATTAGCAATCGGCAAAAACAGGCATTTCGTTCTTATGAAAAAAAGTTTTAACCGCCTCAGGAAGAGTCTATGTAAATTTAAGGATAAGAAGCGTTTCTATTCTAACGTTAATAGGAAATTTAAGAGAATAAATTAGCATAGTTATAGCCGCATGAATATGGACAATATAAGAAAAAAAAATAAAGTAGTTTTCGGACAAAATTTTTTGACTAATAAAGACATAGCCGTCGATATCGTGGATTCCTGTAATTTTTCCGACGACGACGTCTTAGAAATAGGTCCCGGAGAAGGCATATTGACCGGTCTTATTGCCGGAAGAGTTAAAACTTTTACTATAATAGAAATTGACCCTTTTTATTATAACCTTAATAATTTCCATAATTCCAGCTTTCGCATTATTCGTTTGCCGCTTTATTTTTGTTATTCTCAATCGGCCTTAAACCCATATTGGTATGTACCTGTATATCATATAACCTATCCATCCTGTCGGACATTCTGTCTATTCTGTCGGACAGTTCTTTATGAGTCGACTTTATTTCGTCGGACAGTTCTTTATGCACAGCTTTGATTTCGTCGGACAGCTCTTTATGCACAGCTTTGATTTCGTCGGACAGTTCTTTATGAGTCGACTTTATTTCGTCGGACAGCTCTTTGCGCATAGATTTCATTTCGTCGGACAGCTCTTTGCGCATAGATTTCATTTCGTCGGACAATCTGCCTATTTTTTTATCCGTATTAATATAAAATCCTACGATAAGTCCTACTAAGCCAACTAAAATTCCTAAATTTATATAATGCATAAAACCTCAAAATAATCTTTTTAATATATTTATATTATACATTAAAAAATAATAAAAATGATACGGAATTTTCTAAAAACGGCTTCATATAAAAATCGAAACGCAAGATAAAAAAGCGTCAAATTTTATTTTACGGATACGAAAAGCAGCAATTAACTATCAGGGTGTTGCGTAAAATTAATCTGACCCCTTTATTTTCTTTATTTCCTATTCTATCCCTTCTTCTTTTAGTATTGCAACAACGTTTTCTACCGTATCGTTTATTATCGAAGCAATCTGTTCAGGCGTAAGATTTAGGTTTTTACGGGAATTTACAACATAATTGCGTTTGACAAGACTCATTCCTTCAGCCTTTCCTTCCGCCTTTCCTTCAGCTATTCCTTCGGCTTTTCCTTCCAGGTAAAAAGGGTCTTCTTTCAGATTAATCGTTATGGGCATTTTGGTTTCTTCCAACGTCGGACATATTTGAATATTTATTTTATAAATTTTATATAAAATTATATACTTATGTTTATTATAGCATAAGTTGTGTCGATATAAAAATAAAATTAATAAATAATTCAGGTTGCATAATTAAAAATTATGCGATAAAGAAGGGAAAGGAAATAAAAACTCCCGACTACGCATAACGCAGTCGGGAGTAATGGAATAAATAAATCTGACGCCTTTTTTTTCCTTTTTTTATTATTATGACTGACAAGGTGCCATATAAAATCCTTCTATGTTGTCGTTTGCGGATATGACCATATAATAAGCATAACTGTCTTCTACCGAACCGTTTGTATAGACATAATCTATATTGCCTATTTGTTCGGTATATTCATTAACAGGTACGTCCGTTGTAGGCGCAACATAATTTGGATTGGTCGTTGCTGAATTGTCGCATGTCAGACCTGCTGTAAGACCTGCTACCGTGCCTGGACCTGCAACTGTGCCGTTTTTATAAACAAGCCACCATGAATTGCCGGGGGTTGTTGTCGAAGGAACGGTCGGAGCAGTCGTTACAATATTGTAAGATGTGCCTGAACCTGCCGGAGAGCCTGTCGCAGGCGTCGAATAATTCGGCAATAGCAAAAACGGATTTGCGTAAGGATTCGTGCCTGCTGCATTAGCAGTCGGCAAGGTGGGTTCAAATGTCACCTTACCGCTTTTTGTTGCGCTAAATCCTGTAATAGCCACATAATCCGATAAATCGTTATTCACCAAATTTTTTGACATCTGCGTGGTTACCCCTTCCCCCAGCGACCCTACTATGCCCTGAGAAGCCGCCTTGTTTGCCGAGCCGGTCAAATTTACGAACTTAGGCAGGACAACCGCCGCCAGAATACCGATTAACAGAATGACCATAACGAGTTCTATAAGGGTGAACGCGCCGTTATCCGCAATAATTTTTTTTGCGGTTAAAATTTTTCTTTCTCTATCCATAAAAGCCTCCAAAAAATTGTTTAATAAATTCGATATTATACAGTTAATAAATAATAAATAAACGTAAAATACCTTTTATTTTTATTATACCGCTTCGATTAAATCCATGTCAATATATTTTTAAATTTTTTATTTTTTATCAATATTATAGAAAAAACAGTTCGAGAAGGTCGTTTTATCTGTCCCGCTTACTGCATCAGATTGCCGTTATAGCTGATTAAACCGGTTTCGGGGTAAATATAAAATGTAAGGGTTGAAGGAAAAACGCCGAAAGAAACGGATGAGACGGTTGAAGTATTTGGGTTGAAAGTTGCATTAGCATTGGCGCCGCAAACAGTTCCGTTTCCAAAAGTCCCCGGTTCGCCGGAAGAATTAAAGGCGATATAGTTTGTAGTTAAACCGCCGGTCGTATATGTTATTCCATAATTCAATGAAACATAGAAGTTGTCCGCGACTTGGGCTAATGGATTTGTAAGAGGTTCAAGCGCGCTATTGCCCGCCGCCGACGAAGGACAAGCGCAGACGGCGTAACCGGAATAAGAGGTTGCGGAGTTATTGCTTATATTGCAGGACGGTGAAGAACCGGCTGCGGTAAATACGACGGCGGTATATGTAAAATGGCTCATCGCATAACTTTGGGCATATCTTAAAGCCGATTGCATCTGTCTTTCGTACATTCCCCTGTCGCTTGAAACGGCGGAATTTAAGCCGATAGTCCCGATAATGGCTAAAATGCCCATAAGTATTATTACCATTACCATTTCCACAAGCGTAAAAGCGTTATTTTTATTCATATTAATATATGAAAATTAAAGTTATAATGGTTATTATTTATTACTGTTGCGAATTTGGCAGTTCGGTTTCGACATATATACCGGTGCAATTATTGCCGTTGCCTTTTCCCACCTCCGCCGTAATCTCCCTTTCAGTTCCTCCGGCAAAACCGTTAGATGTTATTATGTAATAAGTGCATTGCCCTTGTACTGGTAGCTTCCCTTCTACCGCGCAAAACGTCGGCGTAAAATTTACCGACGGGGATAAATCGCCCTGCAAATTGCCTGAGAGATATTGGTAAGGCGAATTTACTGTACCGGTGACTCCTGGCGGCAGAACAGGCGTTGCAGGACAGCCTGGCGGCGTAAGGGAAGATGGAAGAAATTGACCGTTATTTTCCAGCTCATACATCGTCAATTCCACTCCCGACTTTGCCGCATATTTGGCTTCGGCGCTTAAAAGGTCGGCTCTGGAATTAATACTGCCGCTTGACATAAGATAGGCGAAAATAGAGCCGGCGAGACCGAGTACTATTATGATGATAATGGCGAGTATTATGGAAATGCCCTTATCGTTTTTTAACTGCTTTAGCTTGAAGATATAAGATATTTTCTTCATTTTTTATTAATTTTATAATTTACCTTCTAACCCTTTTACCCATTTTAACCCTTTTAACCCTTCTTCGCAAAATTTATTACGTCTATTATAGGCAGATAAATTGCAAGGGCGAGGAAAAGAACCATACCGAAAATTATCGTAAGAAGAATAGGTTCTATGCTGGCCTGGAGCGTGTTCAGCTGGCGGTCTAGGTCTTCGTCTAAATAATCGGAAACTTTGGCGAGCATTTCGTCTATGTGTCCGGTTTCTTCGCCCACGCTTACCATCTGAATAACTATGCCCGAAAATATTTTGGAGTTTTTGAAACTGTCCGTTATAGACTGCCCTTTGGTTATGTTTTCGTGTATTTCGTCTATTTTAGCGGTAAAGTATTTATTGTTTACGGCGTTTCTCATAAGTTCGAAAGCTCTGTTTACCGGAAGGCCGCTCTGGAATAAAAGGCCGAAAATTCTGGTAAACTGGCTCATCATGGATTTATAAAATATAGAACCGAATATCGGAATTTTAAGCTTGTTTTTGTCCCACCATAACCGTCCGGAATTTGTATTAAGGTAAAATTTCACGCCGAGAACTAAAGCTACCGCCGCAATTAAAAATATATACCAATATGCCGTGAAATAATTAGATATCGCGACTAAAATTCTTGTTTCTAAGGGAAGCGGAACGTTAAAACTTTTATAGAGCATTGAAAATTTCGGTATTACGAATCCGACTAAAATAACCGCCGCTATTATAATTGCGGATATGACTATTTTCGGATAAAAAGTGGCGCTTTTCACCTTAGTCTTTAAAGCTTCCTGCTTTTCAAGTATAGTAGCCATGCGCATTAAAATATCGTATAAAAGTCCGGTAGTTTCGCCTACGGCCACCATATTGACGTAAATTTCGGAAAAAACCTTGGGGTGTTTTGCGAGACTGCTTGAAAGGGTCTGCCCGCCTTCTACGTCTTTTTTTATTTCGGCAAGCACGCCCTTAAAAGCTTTATTTCTTGAAAATTCCATAAGGGAATCTATGCTTTTGCCGAAAGGAACGCCTGACTGGTAAAGGGTCGCAAGCTGTCTCGAAAAGATTATTACGTCTTTTTTTGAAATACCGCCAAATAATGATATATCCGGAAGAAAACCTTCTAACGACAAACCTGCGGCGGACTCTTCAATGCTAATAGGAATAAGCTCAAGCTTTTCTACCTGCCGTTCGGCGGCTAAAGGAGAAGCCGCCTCTATATTGCCTTTTATAAGTTTTCCGTATTTATCCCTTGCTTTATAAGTATATTGA
>JAJZLA010000073.1 GCA_021803845.1 bacterium
GACGACGAAATTAAATCGAATCTTATCGAAGCGCTTGATAAATTCAAGAAGATTTTTATGGAAGACTGATATAAATTATAAAGATAAATATTATTATGCCGAATTTAAAATCTATAAAAAGAAAAATTTCGAGTATCAAAAATACAAGACAAATAACGAAAGCCATGAAAATGGTAGCAGGGTCGAAATTAAAGCGGAACCAGTCCGCAATGAGCGAATTTAAAGTATATGCTTCCGCCTACGACGATGTTATTAAAAATATTTCCTATAATGCGGTATTATATTCGCATCCTTTTTACGGAAAGGCATCCGGCGGCAATACCGGCATAATAATAATTTCTACCGATAGAGGGCTTTGCGGGTCTTTTAATATAAATCTGTTTAAACTTTTTTTCGAAGAATTAAAGACTGCCGGAATAGATTCAAATCAAGCGAAGTTATATATTCTGGGTAAAAAAGGTTTCGATTTTTTTAAAAAGCGTAATTACGATGTTGTTTTTAACAGGTCTTTTTCTGAAAGCGAATCGACTATTAATCTTTCAGTCCTATTATCCGACGGTATATTAGACGATTTCAAGGGCGGCAAAATAGAAAATATTTACATAATGTCCAATCGCTATATTTCAACGCTTCATCAAAAAGCCTATTCCGAAAAAATTTTACCGTTTGAAACCCAAGCCGCCGGCAAAAATAAAAATAGCGGGGGCTATTTGGTAGAACCAGTTGATTATGAAGATGAAATCATAGACAAAATTTTAAAGATTATATATATACTAAGATATATTCCAGAATTTTGGAATCTTTTGCCGGCGAACAAGCTTCAAGAATGAACGCAATGGACAATGCGACAAGAAATGCGGGGAAGCTTATAAATAAATTAACCGTGTCTTATAATAAAGCGCGGCAGGCGGCCGTTACGCTCGAAATTTTAGATATTATAAACGGCATGAATGCGATAAAATAAATTTTTCGGAGGACATTAAATAAATGAACGAAGGTTTTGTTGCGCAGGTTATAGGCCCGGTCATTGACGTTAAATTTGAAAACAAGAAACTGCCGTCGATTTTTAATGCCTTGACTCTTACTAATCCTGCCATAAACGATAAAGAAAATAATTTAGTGCTCGAAGTCGCCCAGCATCTCGGCGAAGATATCGTCAGATGCGTTGCGTTAGATTCTACAGACGGATTATACAGAGGCATCAAAGTAATAGATACGGGCAATAAAATAACCGTTCCCGTTGGAAGAGAAGTTCTCGGCAGAATATTTAACGTTATCGGAGAGCCTGTCGATGAACTGCCGTCCGTGCAGTTTAAATCGAGGCTTCCCATTCACAGGCCCGCCCCGACTTTTGAAGAGCAGTCCACTAATGTCGAGATATTAGAGACGGGCATAAAAGTTTTGGACCTGCTGGAACCATACTTAAAAGGGGGAAAGGCGGGATTGTTCGGCGGCGCCGGCGTCGGCAAAACCGTTTTAGTTATGGAACTGATTCATAATATAGCGATAGAACACGGAGGCTTTTCGGTATTTGCTGGAGTCGGAGAAAGAACTAGAGAAGGGACAGACCTCTGGACGGAGATGAAAGAATCTAAAGTATTAGATAAAGCGGTATTAGTTTACGGACAGATGAACGAACCGCCAGGCGCGAGAGCGAGGGTCGCTCTTTCAGCTCTAACCATGGCGGAGTATTTCAGAGATGAAGAAAGGCAGGACGTATTGGTTTTTATAGATAACATTTTCAGGTTTGCGCAGGCAAATTCGGAAGTTAGCGCACTTCTGGGGAGAATACCTTCCGCAGTCGGCTATCAGCCTACGCTTGCAACGGATATGGGCGAACTTCAGGAAAGAATAACCAGTACAAAAAAAGGCTCTATTACTTCGGTACAGGCCGTTTATGTTCCTGCTGACGATTTAACCGACCCTGCTCCTGCGACTACGTTTGCCCATTTAGATGCAACGACCGTCCTTTCAAGGCAGATTGTAGATCTGGGAATTTATCCGGCTGTCGATCCTCTCGATTCGACGTCTAGAGCGCTGGATGCCAACATTATAGGAGAAGAACATTACGGCGTCGCAAGAAAAGTTCAGGCGGTTCTTCAAAAATATAAAGAACTTCAGGATATAATTGCAATTCTTGGAATGGACGAGCTGTCCGAAGAAGATAAGATTATAGTAAACAGGGCAAGAAGGGTACAGAGGTTTTTATCGCAGCCTTTTTTCGTCGCGGAAGTTTTTACCGGATTTCCGGGAAGGTACGTGCCTTTAAAAGAAACTATAAGAGGTTTTAAAGAAATTCTGGAAGGCAGGTACGACGATTTGCCAGAGCAGGCTTTTTATATGGTCGGAACCATAGAAGAAGCAGTGGAGAAAGCGAAAGGATTAAATTTAGAAAGGTAAAAAAAATGCTTCTCAATTTAAGAGTCGTAGATAAAAAAGGAATTGTTTTCGAAGGGGAGACTGATTTTTGTGAAATTCCTACAGAGGCGGGGATGGAAGGGATTATGCCAAAGCATATAAATTTTATCGCAAATCTGGCTCCGGGGAAAATAAAATATAAAAAGGGCGAAAAATTAAACGAAATAGACGCGGCAGGAGGAGGATTCGTGGAAGCCAGCGGCGGCGGCATAAACATTCTGCTTAATTCCTGATTGATATTTAGCTTTAAAAATATTAATATAATACGAAAATAAAAATAACTTAAATTTTAATTAAAAATGATAGACATTAAACTTATTAGAGAACAGAGAGAATACGTCAAAAAGGAGATGGAAAAACTTTTTGTTCATGTTCCTATAGACGAAATTTTTGAGCTTGACGAATCCAAAAGAAAACTTTTATATGATTCCGAATGTTTAAGGAATACAAGGAAAACCCTTTCTAAAGAAATAGCTTCGGAAAAGGATGCGGAAGTAATTTCGGCAAAAAAAAACGAGGCGAACAAGGTAAACGAATTAATTAAAATTCAGGAAGACGAATTAAGCGCCATAGAAGAAAGGCTTAATTCGCTGATGCTTAACGTTCCTAATCTGCCCGACCCAGACGTTCCCGTCGGCGAAGATGAAACCGGAAATGAGGCGGTAGCGTATTTTAACGAAAAGAAAAAGTTTAATTTCGAACCTAAAACTCATTACGAAATAGGACAAAAAAGAGACTTGATAGATTTCGAAAGAGGGGTTAAAATTTCAGGCACGCGGTTTTATATTTTAAAAAAGGGACTCGCAAAACTTCAGAGGGCGCTTATTAATTTTATGCTGGACGTCCATATAACTTATCACGATTATGAAGAGATATACCCGCCTTTTATGGTAAACGGGGCATGTTTAGTGGGAACGGGACAGCTTCCTAAATTTTCGGATAATTTATATAAAGACGACGATTCCGCAATGTGGTTCGTTCCGACCGCCGAGGTTCCGGTTACGAATATGTACAGAGACGAAGTGTTCGCAATAGACAGGCTTCCCGTAAAGCATGTCGCCTATACGGCCTGCTTCAGGAAAGAACGGCTGTCCGCCGGCAAAGACACGAAGGGTATAAAAAGGGGGCATCAATTCGATAAGGTAGAACTCGTAAAAATTACTACGCCCGAAACCGCAAAAGAAGAATTATTTAGTCTTATAGCCGATGCGCAGGATATATTAAACAGGCTCGATATACCACACAGGCTCGTCAGGATATGTACAGGCGATTTAAGTTTTACGGCAAGCGAAAAATTCGACATCGAGGTTTACGCCCCCGGAATTAATGAATGGCTTGAGGTCAGTTCATGTTCTAATTTCGGTTCTTTTCAGGCAAGAAGAGCAAATATTAAATTTAAAAGGGATAAAAATTCAAAAGCAGAATTTGCCGCTACGTTAAACGGCTCTGGGCTTGCTCTTCCAAGGGTTATGATTGCGATAATCGAAAATTATCAGAAGGAAGACGGTTATATAAAAATTCCTGACGCCTTGAAGTCTTATTTCGCAACGGAAGAGTTCATTTAATTTAAATTATGCCAAGCCATAAAAGGACAATATGGGGAGTATTAATTATATTTTTTTCCATATATGCCCTATTATCCCTTTATTCATACGATATACTTCAGCAGACCTTTAATTCGTATTCTATTTCGACGGTTCATAAAACAAACCTCGGCGGATACTTCGGCGGCATTTTATCTAACTATTTATTGACAGTATTCGGGCTGGTTTCGTTTCTAATAATACTTTTTATATTATTAGCCGGCATCGTCATGATATTAAACAAACCATTAATTAAAAGATTTTATGCCGGAATTTTAATCGCCCTTCTTGCTTTGTCGATTTTTTTGTACCGCCTGTTCCCGAAAATTTCATATCACGGCTTTATTATATCCGGCGGAGGATTAATAGGCAGAGGAATTTACGGCGCCCTTTTTAAATTTTTCGGAGAAGCCGGAACAATAATAATAACCCTTTTGTTTTTTTTGTCTTCGTTTTATATTTTTTTTAAGAAAATCAATCGCGAACGTGCGTCTGAATATTTTAATTATATTTATAATCTGTCTAGAATAGATATAAAAAAAATTAAACTTTTAAATTTTCGATTTCCGTTTGTTAAGGCGGCGGAGTTTCTTTCTTCTTTAAAATTAATGTTCGAAAAAAGGAAAGGGCTTAAAAAAAGGAAAAAAAGCTTCGTTTTAAATAAAGAGTTATTTGGGGGGGCGAGAGAAGAGCTTATAAGCGATTTAGAAAAAAAAGAGGAAATCGAAGTTATATGCGAAGAACCAATCCCGGAAAAAGACGGCACGTTTGATTTTATAGACGACAGGGATTCAAAAATACCCCCTATTTCATTAATAAACAGCGAAACGGCGGCAAAGGATGTTCAGAAAACCGATAAGTTATCTCTTTTAGGAAACGCTACGTTAATAGAAAAAAAACTTACGGATTTTGGAGTTAAAGGAAAAGTTACGGGTATAAATCCCGGTCCTATTATAACTATGTATGAGTTCGAACCTGCAAGCGGAGTTAAAGTCGGAAGAATTCTGTCGCTCTCGGAAGACCTTACTATGGCGTTAAAATCAAAACCCGTCAGGATAACGGGAGTTATAGAAGGCAAGTCCGCGGTAGGCATCGAAGTCCCTAATAACAAAAGAGAAACTGTTTTCTTTTCGGAAATTTTAAATTCAAAAGATTTTGTAGATTCAAAATCTTTGCTTACGATAATTCTCGGAAAAAATATTACGGGAGGCAGCGTCCTGTTCGACATAGCAAAGGCGCCGCATTTATTAATCGCTGGGGCTACCGGAGCGGGAAAAAGCGTTTTTATAAACACTTTAGTAATAAGCCTTCTTTTTAAGGCAAGCTACGAAGAGCTTAATTTTTTGATGATAGACCCTAAAAGATTAGAATTGACGCCTTTTGAAAATCTGCCTCATCTTATAAGCGACGTCGTATATGATGCCAAAAAAGCAGGTATCGCTCTTAAATGGGCAGTATCGGAAATGGAAGGCAGGTACAAAAAGATGCAGGCAGAAGGGGTTAAAAATATAGAACAGTTCAATGAAAAATTTAAAAAGCAGGGATTGAAACCCATGCCTTATTTAGTAATTATAATAGACGAGTTAAGCGACCTGATGCTTACGAGTCCGAAAGACGTCGAAACTTCAATAATAAGGCTTTCCCAAATGGCTCGCGCCTGCGGAATTCACCTTATAATCGCCACGCAGAGGCCCTCCGTTAACGTCGTCACCGGCGTTATTAAGGCGAATATGCCTTCGCGCATATCTTTTTTGGTTTCCTCCAAGGTCGATTCCAGAACCATATTGGATTCGAACGGCGCCGAGGAACTGCTGGGTAACGGAGATATGCTTTTTATGCCGCCGGGACAGGGGAGGCTTACAAGAATTCACGGGTCCTATATTTCGGAAGAAGAGATTAAAAAGGCGCTGGATTTTATAACAGGAAAGAATTTTCCGTCTCAGAAAAACGAACTATTAATAAATGAGTTTGACAATACCGGTAATTTTGATAGAATAATTACGGACGATCCCGACGACGAAATATATAACGAGGTGCTGAATTTGGTTCAGTCAGAAGACGACGGCGAAAATATTTCGATATCATACGTGCAGAGAAGATTCAGGATAGGTTTTAACAGGGCGGCAAGAATAATAGAAAAAATGCAAAACGACGGAATTTTAACAAAAAAAAGGAGACAGGGAAAATGAAAGCAGGGTTTTCAAAATTATTTATATCGTTTATAATTTTATCGTTGATTTTTTCCATATATTTTACTCATAAATCTTACGGCATATCCGATAATACGGTTAATAAAATCGAGGCGGAATATAAAAACGTTTATTCTATAAGCGCTTATTTCTACCAGAAAGAAATTATGCCCGGATATTCTCAGAATATGGCTTTTAAAGGTCGTTTTTATTACGTACGAAATAAGGGCATGGCATGGGTTTACGAATATCCTTTCCATAAGCGGCAGGTTTTAAAAAACGCAAGGCTTTATATAATAAATAATCAAATCAAAAAAGTTACCGTCGTAAACGTAGGAAAAGAAAAGGGCGGCTTTCCGCCTAACGTAGTAAAAGTCATAGGCAGTTTGACCAAGTATTTCAGAGTGGAAAATATTTCTAAAAATTCCGTTTCGGGGGAAATAGTTCTTGAATTGAAGCCGATATCTATGCAGAGGGCAAAAAAAATATACGTAGGCTTCGGCGGAAAAAGCCTTAAAATAAAATCGCTTAAGATTATTACGCATCAGGGGCAGATAATAGATTTTATATATAAAAACGTTAAATTTAACGGCAGTATTAACGGCAGGGTTTTTAATATTCATTTTCCTTCGTATTATACGATAATAAAAGAAAACTAATATCAATTTTAAACCGGGGATTAACGATGCCTTCTTTCGATATTGTATCCAAAGCGGACCTTCAGGAGGTCGATAACGCCATCAATCAAACCGTCAAAGAAATAACGGGCAGGTACGATTTTAAAGGAACTAAAAGCGAAATAAAAAGACAGGATAATATTCTTACTCTTCTCGGCGACGACGATTATAAACTTACCGCTTTAATAGATATACTTAAAGGAAAACTTATAAAGCGGGGGGTTTCGGTAAAATTCCTGGATTTCAAAAAAAAGGAAGAAGCATCTAAAGGAATGATGCGCCAAGAAGTGGAAATCAAAGAAGGGGTTGATAA
>JAJZLA010000074.1 GCA_021803845.1 bacterium
ATATATCTTAACCGCTTCTTCTTCGGAAAACCTTTTGCCGCCGTCCTGTATCAACAAACTTAAAGGCTGACCGACGTACCACTCGCTTCCCCATATTTTGAAATTAAAATCGACAAGCTGGGCAAAGACGTTTTTCCTGTTATAATAACCCGCTCCGGCAAAACTTACGTCGGAACCGTATTTTATCCTGTCGTCTTCATTTATTTCGGTAATTTTTTTATGAAAATCCGGAAGGCATGCTAATGGAATATAATGATAGTTGTCTGCGCCGATATTTTTAAGTTCCGCAAAAAAATCGTCTTTTTGTATAGTAAAGAAATAATCGACGTTCTTTACTATGGTATTCCAGTATGTAAGCGTCCTGAAATCTTCTACGAACCAGTATGCAGTTTTAATTCCCATACTTCTTAGTTTAAGTAAAGTTCTTTCGCTTGCCGGCGATTGCGCCATAAAAATAACTAAATCGGGAGGTTCATTAAAAACGGAAGAAAGAAGGGCTTCGGACATAAGGTTAAAAAGGCTCTGCTTTAATGAATTTACATGGTCTTCGTTGGGGGTAAATTCGCCCATATATTTATATGCGTCGTAAAATTTTGAAAAATCAAGTATTTTTGCGTCGTAGCCAAGGCTTAAAAGAGCCGAATACAGATAGTTGCCTATAGTGGAAGAACCGCCGTACATCGGTTGAACAACTAAAACTCTGAAAGAAGACGGCGTGAAAAACTGGTTGATTCCGTGAAGTTTATGTATAAGCGCATATTCTTCGGAAAATATTTTTTTATACGGAGGTAATTCGCAAAACAATATGATGCCTTTATCGAGTTCAAGTTTTTGGGAAACGGCGGAAGCGTCTGAATATGATTTTTCGCTTATACGGTCTAAGGCTATGATATTTATTTTGGACGTCAACTCGAAAACGTCAAAATTGCTTTTAATAAATTCGAAAGATTCTTTAGCCGGTTCTATGACTTCAATTTTTATTTCTTTATTATCTTTTTTCAAAAAATCTATTAATGCTTTTATGTGATAACCCGCTCCAAAACCAAAAATCATAATTTTATCCGGTATTCCTTCCGAATTAATCCTGTCAATAACCTGAGCCGCCCATTTATTCGCTTCGGAAATAGGGTCGTAAACGGAATGGACGGTAATTCCGTTAATCTTAAAAGAGGGGGCGGAGACGGCTTTGGTTTGAACAAACTCGAAATTTAAATTGTTACGGCTCATATTTGAATTATTCATATATTTTATTAATTTTTTTTTTAAAACATTTTTAAAATTTTAACGGCGTTATCTAAAAGCAAAACTATATCGTCAAAACTTTTCCGCGCTCCTGAAGAGTTTAATTCGTCTATAAAGTAATCGCACGCAAGTTTAAAATAACCGTAGTTTAAACCGAGAGATTTAACGGCGTCTTTAAATTTATCGAAATATAAAACGTCCTTTTCATCTTTTTTATTTTCTTTACTAAACGATTTACCCGCGTTTTCAAAAACGTCTTTGATAAAGAAAATTTCATTAATTAAAAGGTTAAGAACGCTTTCGTCTATTTTATAATATTTGTTCATATATCTCAAAACATTATTTTTATCTATTTTTACGCTATTTTTTGAAAGCACGCTAATCCAGCAAAATTTTAATATTTCCGAAGCAAGCTCGTTTTTTGATATTTTTCTTTTATATAACGGATAAAAATGGATAGAGTCTAAATGTTTGCAGACGGCTACTGAAAAACTTCCTTTTTTTGCGTTTGCGATAACTCTTTCTTTAATGTCGGAAAATTTAATTCCCTGTTCTTTAAAAGAATAATGCAGTTTATTTTTAATAATCTGCATAAGAGCAAGATTAAAAACGTCTTCGGGGTTTATATCGTTTTTGCATGCGTAATTAAAGCGACAAGGTTCATGCTGCATACACGGATAACATTGCATAGCAGAGTGGATTATGTAAGAATTTTCTATGTGAGGGCCGGTTTCGTAAAAATTGGCGTTGCCCGTATAAATAGAAACGGACGGAACGTTAAAAATCTGCGCAATATGCAAAGTCCCTGTATCTGATGCTATAATTAAATCGAAGTCTTTTATGAGATAAATAAGTTCGTTAAGTTTGGTCTTTTCCGTCAAATCGATAATATTTACGCCGTCAGGCAGTTTGTTTTTTATTTCTTCTGCGGCAGACGATTCTTTGGCCGTTCCTACGATTATTATTTCGCAGTTTAAATTTAGAGAAAGCAGGCTTATTAACTTTGCGTAATTTTCGGACTGCCAGATTCTTTTCGGATGGGTTGCTCCTATGGAAATGCAAATTCTTATAGGTTCACCGTCTAACCGTTTTTTTTTGCCGTTAGTCTTTTTTTTTAAGTTTATAATGCTATATGAAGCCTTGATTTCGGCGGGTTTTTCTGTCCCTATAAGAGAATATAAATCCGTAATGTTTATCCTGTTAAGACTCCTGTTTTTTACGATATTAAAAAGGTAGTTTGCAGCGCCGCTTCTTGAAATAGATTCTGCTGTTTTTTGAGATTTATCTAAAACGATAAAACCTTTCTTTTTATTTTTAAAGAAGCTTAAAAAAAGAGAATTCGTAAAATCGTAGTTTAAGTTTATTGCGAGTTCATAATTTAAAGCAAAATCAGATAAAAAGTTACCGAATTCGTTTAAGCGTTTAACGGAAATTCCGAGAGGGTTTAAAAGGCTTTGATAAGTAACAAAATTTATTTTTGCGTTAAAAATATTTCTGATTTCGAATATACTTTCGTCAATTAAAACATCGATTTTTTTCGGTTCGCCGACGTTTTCGGAATATGATTGAACTAAAGTTTCAATAAACGGAACAGACTGAAAAAAATCGCCTATTCGTCTCGTCTGAAATACAAATATATTCATTAATTATGTTCATTAAACGGATACGGCAATGTCGCCAGAAACAGGTTTGCCTGAAATGCCTGACTGAACAGGTTCAGCGTTAATCGCAGAATTAACGCCTGAAACCGTAGATTTTTGATTTTGCATTCTGTCTTTTTCTATTATAATCTTCCATCCGTTTAAAAGATTTTGAAGTATTGTAAGCGACTCGTCAAGTTTGTGGGCATCTTTTTTTAAGTTCGCGGTAGTAAGATGAATCGACAAAAAAGTATAAAGTTTGTTCAAATTTTTTGCCGTTTCTCCGCCTTTTTCCATATTGAGACGGGCATTAAGCTCGTTAATAATGGAAACTGCATTAGATATATTAATAGATTTGCCGGCATAATCGTTTTGCGAAAGCCTTTCTTTTGCTTCTTTGACAAAATTTATAGCGCCTTCGTAAGCCATGATTATAAGCGTTCCCTGATCGACGGTATTGACGTTTATGTTTTCGTATTTTGAAATTGCATCCATAATAAAATTTATCCTCCTTAAAATTTATTTATATACTAAATTATAATTAAGCGCCTTGAGCTATCATCTGTTTTATACTGCTGGTCATCGCTGAATTAGTAGTCTGCATCTGTCCTATATAAGACTCCAAGCTTGAAAACTGTTTCGTGTACATGCCCATCTGGTCCTGCACCAATGATTGCTGTAAAGAAATCTGATTATTCATGGCGGTAATCTGATCGTTTATATCCTGTTCGCTGAACTGTATAACTCCGTTTGCAGGATTTGTATATGTATTCAAAAAATTAGTCATACCGCCGGGGAAAGACGCACCGTCCGCAGTCGGAGAACCGTTTACCAACGAGCTGAAAAACTGCTGCACCTGCTGAGGATCAGATGTTAACATATTGTTTAACTCGGTAGTGTTAAGCTGAAGTTTTCCCGAGCCGCTTGAACTCTGAGTAATTCCGTAAGTTGAGGCAAGACCAGCATTTCCGGAAAGACCTGGGGCTTCGCTTCCTATAAAGCTATAAAGATTATTTACCAAATTATTCAAAGAAACGTTGCCTCCGAGAGGACCTAAAGTTTCCGATTTCGTGTTCCCCGAACCGCTTGAAGTTACGGTATTCTGTGAGGATACATCGCCTATTACTTTGTTGTATGTCGAAATAAAACTCTTTACCGCATTGTCTATAGTATTAGTATCCAAACCTACAGTTATAGTGGTAGAACCGGTAGAAGCAAGACTTAAAGTAACGCCCGGTATAACATTTTTTACCGTATTTGACTGACTTGTTATACTGATGCCTTCATAATTTAATGTTGCATTTGCGGCTGATTGAGTCGTGGTAAAAGTAAGAGCCGTGCCACCTGTAAGATTATCCGTAACCGAAGGCGCATAATTGGTTCCGGTATTATTGCTGGTAATAACAAGCTGATAAGGATCGGATGAAGCGCCGTTGTTGATAATAGAAGCTGTTACGCCGGCGTTGGAATTATTTATTGTCTGCGCCAAATCCGCCAAAGTATAACCGGTCGTAGAGTTTAATGCTACGTCCGTTGTTTTTCCGTTAACCGTTATATCGAACGTTCCAGTCGAACCTGAACTTGCAACGGCAGTAGAAGTAGACGCTACCCCCTGCGAAGCGATCACCCCTGCGGTAGCAAGACTGGAAACGGTTACGTTATACGTTCCTGGAATTGCGGAAGAAGAAGCTTGAGCGGTTGCGACGGAAGTATCGCTTGAAGTCGCCGTATATGATTGAAACAAAGACGGCTGACCGAGAGCCGAGGCGGACGAACTTAATGCCGAAATATCCGAACCTATAGACTGCCATGCAGAAAGCTGATTATTAAGCGGCGTTTCTTGCGCCTGCATCATCGCAATAGGTGCAGAAAGCGCTTTATCGAGAGCATTCAATATAGCCGTATAATTAATTCCAGATTCAGGACCTGTTCCCATAACTATAAGACCCTGATTAGGATATGAACTCGGCGTCAAACTGCCGCCAGTTGATGTTATAGACATTTTATATTACCTCTAATAAGGGGGACAGAATTAATTCTGTCCCCCTTATTCTTAATTAACATTATAATTTACTGCTGTAAAGCGAACCTTTCTGGTAATTAGACATCATTTTTAAAACCGAATTTGGGGGGATTTGCGCTAATACTTTACCGGTTTTAAAATCCACTACGTTAATTACCGCACCACCGGCGCTGGCATCCCATTTAAAAAGCATTGCTTGAGACAGCATTGGCGGCGGATTAAGATTAGCCTCGATTTGTTTACTCAATTCTTTCTCTTTTTCGGTATTGTTGTCTGCAGAATTTGCCGTCCCAGACTGATTTAAATATACATTCGCCGATTTATTTGAGGCTTTGCCTACAACGTCGGTATTTTGATTTGCGGCATTTTTATTCGTATTAACGTTTAATGGAATATTGACGTTATTAGGCTTTGTCAAATTCGTATTATTATTGCCGTTTATAGAATTTATGTTTAACGATATATTGTTCATGATATATCACTTCTTTTTTATTTGGAATACTGGGGACAGATTTCAAATCTGTCCCCAGTATTAATTAAATCTATTCCAAAATCATACAAATTTTACTTCAACAGGGTCAAAAGTCCCTGCGGAACCATGGAAGCCTGTGAAAGCATAGCTTCGCCGGACTGCGCCAGAGTAGAAAGTAATGTAAACTGTGACATTTCCTGTGCAAAGTTGACGTCCATAATGTTGTTATATGCAGCCTGCGTATTCGTTCCTTCAGTCTGAAGGTTTCCAAGTATCTGCGTAACCCTGTTCTGATAAGAACCGAGCTGGCCGCTTATGCCCGCGACCTGAGTTATAGCCGCTTGAACTGCTGAAAGAGCGATCAATGCACTAGAGTTGCCTGCAGAAGCCGAAGAGCCACCCGATAATTTAACTGCAGCTAATGAAGATATAACAACATTACCGCTGCTGCTTGTTAATCCAAGCAAGTTTGCCGCAACGCCTTGAATAGAGACTGAAATCTGATTATTAGTCGTACCTGCATTTGGCCCTATTTGGAATGAAAAAGTTGATGTAGAAGCTGTACCTAATGTGCTCGCAGAACTTCCGCCGCCGTTTAAAAGATTAAGTCCGTTAAACTGCGTAGAATCCGCAATCTGCGTGATTTCCGACTGAAGCTGTTGAAACTCGCTGTTTAACGCCTGTAAATTCTGCGTACTGTTAGTTCCGTTGGCTGCGTTAGTCGCAAGCGTCTGCATCGTGCCAAGCATTCCCTGAATAGTTGAAAGAGCTCCTGAAGCAATGTTGATTAAGGAGTTTCCGTTGTTGGCGTTTGAAGTTGCCTGATTGATGCCTAGAGTTGTCGCATTTAAACTCTGCGCGATTTCGTAACCTGCAGGATTGACCCAAGCTCCTGTAATTTGTAAACCGCTGGAAAGCTCGTTTAATGCCTGACCTAAAGAATTATTGGTGTTTTGAAGATTGTCAGTCGCTATGACGGCCGACTGGTTTGAATTGATAAATAGACCGTTGTACATTTTTTTATCCTCCGTGATAAATTATTCCGACATCCATGCCGAAATTGTTAAATTAAATTACTTTTGCTTTATTTTTTAAAACATATTTTATTGAATAGATTAATGACCCTCGCTTTTAGAAAAACATCGACTAAAATAATTAAAAACCTTAAATATTCACCTCCTTAAAAATTGTTTATCTTGTATCTTCTAAACTTTTTAGATGCTTAACCTATCCCTTTGTAAATTAATCGTCACGACTATTTAAAAACTTTAATTTTTATTTTTGTTAAGAAAAATACCTATTTCTTCCGCTACTGCCGATGCCGTCAACCCTTCGGTATATATTGTTATATCCGCCTGTTTGTAAAATTTTTCTCTTTCTTTAAGTTTATCGGAAACAGACCTTTCGGTAAAACCTTTTTCGCCTAAAACCGGCCTGTGCGTTTCGGATTTTATCCTTTCGTAAATAGTCTTTGCATCGGCTTTCAAATATAGCGTCGTTCCGATATTTTTGATAAGCTTAAGATTTTCATTAAACGCAGGCATTCCGCCTCCGGTTGATATTACCCAGTTTTTAACTTCATTTTTAATTTCATTGTTGTTTATTGTTTTATACTTCCCAATTATTTTATATATATCGGATTTATATTTATCTATTTTTTTTAAAATTTCGGTTTCTAGGTTTCTAAAATAACTTTCGCCTTTTTGTTTAAATATTTCCGTTATATTCATACCTTCTTGCGCTTCTATTAAACAGTCCAAATCTATGAAATTAAACCCTTTATTTTTTGCCAGAATCTTCCC
>JAJZLA010000075.1 GCA_021803845.1 bacterium
AAATAAATTTTCCGTTCGATTAATTCTGCCGGAACGATTGAATCAGTCATAATAACTCCAATCTTAATTTTTAATTTAAATAAATTATCAATAAAATTATAAAAATCTGCTCTATTTCTTATCCCATACATCGTTAACCGCCTTTCTTAACGTACTTGGCACTAAGTGGTTATACCTCTTAGTCATCTGCGTCGTCTTATGTCCGAGGAGTTCACATACAAACAGCTGCCTTTTTTAGCTGTGGACAAATTGTCCACAAGCACTTTTTCTTTTTTAATGCCGCTTAACAGTTCTTTTAACGGTTTAGATACTGGAATATACCTATCATACTTCGTTTTAGTCCCTTTTATAGCTATTACGTCGTTCTGTAAATCCATGTCGTCCCATTTTAAGTTAAGAGCCTCGCCTTTGCGGCAACCGGTATAAATTAAAAAAGTAATTAAATCTTTAGTCAACTTATTTGTAGCGCCGGCGATGAGTTTCTCGATGTCGGAGTTTGATAAAATTTTAATGCGGGATAGTTCATTATCCGCAATTTGTAAAATTTCTTGCGGCAGATAAAAAACAATTTCCGCAATCCGTTTAAACCTTATTATCCTATCGATATCCAAGCAAAACCGTTGTTATCTTGAAATTCTGTAAACTATTTTATTATTGCAGAGCTCGCCTATGATTTTATTTCTATCTTCCATAGAATTAAAAACGATGAAATACTCGTCCTGCTCGTCGTCGTATTCCGATTTTGCGAAAATATTTCTTGCGACGGCGTTATTCCTGAACGTATCTCCGTAAATTATTATCCGACCTTTATTTAGCTTCATACGTCTATCGCACTTTCGAACGCCTCGCAAAAAATAATCGTGTCTATATCTATGCTTAAATCCATTTCGCAGGCATATTTTCCTTTTTCGTCGTCGTATATTTTATATACGCAGTTCTTGCAGGTTTTATCCATAACCTCTCCTTTGTTAATTTGTTCCTTATTACTCCGTTTGTTTAGGTTTGTTCTTTGTTACCTCATCGTAGCCCTTAATACGGCGTTTCTGACTAAATCGGCGTCCTGTTTGCTATAGGCGTAATTTTTGTAGGCTTTATTTATGCAAACCTGTTCTTCTGGCTCTACCGTTTTAGATTTTAGAAATTCGTCTACGTCCTTAATTGCAAACAAAGTCTTTGCTCCTATTTTTATATGCCTAATTCTTTTGGCTCTTGCTAAAGCGTAGAGGTATTCTTTTGAAATATTCATATACAATGCGGCTTGTTTTACCGTTAAATATTGCATATCAGGCAAACCGATAGTATTTTTAATATCAGTAGTAGTTTTATTAGCGACTAACATAAAAGCTCCTTTTAAAAAATTCTGTATAAAGACGTTAACCTTGCTATGATTATTTCTTCCGGATTACAATTTATACGAATGTCTTTGTAATTGCCGCCGCTTGATTTTAAGACAAGTTCGCCCAAGTTGCCCCTAAATACTTTTTTGACGGCAACGTAGATTGAAAAGTTGTCCTTTAAATAAACGACGTAAAGCTTGCCTTCGGTAAAGTCTTCGAGATTTGTAAAAAAAGAGCCGGTAAAGATATCGTTTTCGTTTATTATAGGCGACATCGAGTTATTTGCCATAACTCCTGTGAAGCCGGTTTTGTCTTTGTCAAGGGATTTAAACGTAAAATTTTTGCAAATGAGCGGATTAGCCTTAAGAGAGGTTAATTCCAAAGCTTCTTTCGAATCTAATCCGTCAATTCTGGAATAGATTGAATTGCTCGTTGCTTCTAACGCTAATTGCATAACAAGTCCTCCTTTTTTTTAAAATTTACACAATATTAATTTTTGATTTTTTCATTTTTAATTTATATATTTTAAATGTATATATATTTATTATATATTCAAAATATATATTGTCAAGAACTTTTTTAATATTTTTTAAAAGTAATAAAATATTTTAACGCTTCTGCTCAATACCCAAAGCCTCCGCTTCGCTCGCCTTTGATATTGAGAAAACCGCAAGCGGGTTTTAACCTGCGGTGCTTTTTTAGTCTGGTTGGAAAATAAATTCTTTATTTTTAAATCTTACTAATATATAATTTAGATATATAATTTTTTAATTTAATTATTTTAAATATATGTCAAGAACCTTTAGTAAAATATTCGGCTTAGGCGAAAAAATAAAATATCTGCGGATAAAAAACGGTTTAAAGCAAAAAGATTTAGCTCTAAAAGCAGGAATATCGCAAGAACATCTATCTAAAATTGAGGCAGGCGTTAATATTTCTGGAGCGACTTTATCTAAAATAGCAAATGCCTTAATGGTGGATATTAATTATTTTATTGCTGCCGATAATCAAAAATCCGAATTAGTCGAATTATTAACTTTTAACATATCGAAAAAATTATTTTCATCACGTCCGGCAGTTGAAGAATTTAATTTGCTACCGGATTTTAAAAAAAAAGTATATGTATTTCCTGAACTTTTAGAGCAATTTAAAGGCAAACCTATATATGCGTATGAAATGCCAGACGAGTCGCTTAATGAAATTATAAAGCCAAAAGATACCGTTATAGTGCTATTTAACGATAAAATAAAGCCAACAAAAAATCACGATGGACAAATTCTTGCGGTAGAATTTCAAGGTGGAGTAAAAGCACTTAAACTTTTTAATTACGACAATAAAGAGCTTGAAGATAGAAACATAGATGAAATTGAATCTACACAGGAAACCTATAATATAAAAAATGTAAAAATTATAGGCGTTGCCGTTTTAGTTATTAGTTATATACCGCTTATTCCCCATGTCGTATGAAAATTCTTCCAAATTTGATCTTTAATGACTTTGGTTTTTGATTTAGTCATAAAACGCCCTTAAAATCGATTTTAGGACGGTTTATATTTTAATAATTTTTATTTCCAACCATAAAAAAAGATTTAATATTTAAAAAAATAATCCCGTATTGGGACGACTGCGACGTTGATTGCGAAATATAGCCGTAAAAACGATTATTATTCGATTTAAGCCAGTTTTGAAAACCGTTAATGGGTTTTATACCTAAAGATAAGTTTCCGAGCCTTAAAACGCAAATTAGAAAGGATTTTTCATTTATAAAAATAGATAAATTTAAAAAACGGGCGTTTTCAGATATCTTTGTTTTTTGCTTCGGATATTATTCTAGTTGCGAACATCGACTTTGCGATATTTTCCAATCTCGAAATAGAAAGAGAAAGAGAACCGTTGGGTCATGTATTGTTTTTTATTATTTTAACTTCGTCAATATCTAATGTATCGCATATCTTTATATAATTCCAAAATTTTTGCAAAGTTCGTTCCGACAGTTCGGGAAAGAAAGACAATGCCGCCTGACGCTTTAAATCTCTTTTGCGTCCTGCTTTTAATTTTTCGATAGAATTGTGTCTGCGTAGCCTATTGTAATGAGCCACGCAGTAATCTTTAGCAAATATTTTATTTTCGCAGTTTTCTACTTTGCATTTCATAGTTTTATTTTAGCATATTTATCGAAATATTGCATTAAATATGCTAAATAAATCTACTTCCTACTATAATCTATTTTCGGAAGTAAAGAGGCAAGCAATAATAAAAAAACGATAAAATTTTACGGCTTTATGGTCGATTTTTAGGCGAAAAGTTCCGATTATAGTATTGTGGGAAATTTTATTTACGCCGCTTAGCTTGATTATCTTTCAGTATAGTGCTATATTTATTATATAGAGTTGTAAATTTTAAGAGAGGCTAAAATGATCCAAGTTCTAATAAAAAATAACGACCTTGCCGGAAAATACGTGGCGTTGAAAAGTTTTGAAGATTCTACCGTAATCGGTTTCGGCGACAGTCCTAAAGAAGCTTACGATGAAGCGCAACGGGAAGGATATAAAGAACCCGTCATTACATATATTCCTACTAAGGATATGGTGTAGATTTACTAATGACCTCCGCTTATATTCCTTTTACAAAATTTAACGATAACGATATAGCCAGGCCATGGCTGCCGGTTACAATTCATAATCCGCATACAAAATTATCGATTAAAGTATACGGCTTAATCGATACGGGCGCCGATGAATGCGCGATTCCAGCTGAATACGCTCCGCTACTTGGTCATAATTTACAAGCCGGTATCCGTAAAACAATAAGCACCGGCAACGGCATAACTACTGCATATGCGCATACATTTATGCTTTAAAACCAACAACATAGAAATTAACGACGTATTAATAGATTTTATGCCAAACTTGCATGTCGTATTATTAGGAGTTAAAAGTTTTCTAAGTAACTTTATTCTCACCGTTAATTATAAAAAATCCGCTTTTAGCCTGACCAAACCTTAAAAAATCCTTTCAAATTTTCGCTTTAAAGCTTTGAAACTGTCGGGCAGACTATAAAACATTAACCGTTTTTATTCCGCACGTCGTCAACCGCTTTCTCGACGTAATACCGTAAAAAAATACGTTGCGAATGTAACAAATTATGTTACTAACGTAAAGCAATACGTTACGGCGTAACATAATTTGTTGCAAATTCTACGTCTGAAATAAGACTCTCGGCGTAATTATTTACCGCCGCTTTTTTCGTATTTCCTTATAATCTCCAAAGCTTTTTCGTATTCCTCTCTTTTGATTTCTTCCTCTCCCTCTTCGTTTTTCTTGCCGAACGCCTTTTCTATCTCTTTTTTTAATTCGCTGGGTTTTAAATGGGCGTATCTCTGGGTCATGTTCGGCGTCCGGTGTCCCAAGAGTATTCCCGTCTTATAAAGCGATACGTCATTCATGGTAAGCGCGCTTGCAAATACGTGCCTTAAGTCGTGGATATGCAAATCTTTTAATCCGGCATTGCGGCAAGCGGTATGAAAAGAACGCTTAAAATCTGTCAATTTTGCTCCGTTTCGATTAAATACGTATAAACAGTCTTGATTTCTTTCAATGCCGGTTAAAACGGCTTCCAATGGGGCGGAAATAGGAATATGCCTATCGTAGCGTGTCTTAGTCGCCTTAATCGCAATAACTCCGTTCTTTAAGTCCACGTCGTCCCATTTTAAATTAAGGGCTTCGCCCTTTCTGCAACCAGTATATATCAAAAACGATATTAAATCTTTTGTAAGCTTATTCGTAGCTCCGTTAATGAGCTTCCCTATGTCTTCGTCCGATAATGTTTTAAGGCGGGATAATTCGTTTAGTTTTTTAATGCCGGCGCAAGGGTTTTTATCGATATAGCCTTTTTTGATACAGAAGTTAAAGAAATTTGAAAGAATTAAAATCTCTTTATTTAGATATGCAAATGAAACTTCGGATTCTTTTTTGCCGATATTTTTAGGCATAGATAATATCTCAAGTCGTCTTTTTAATCTATAATCTTCTATTTGGTCGTTATTGATTTCAGCAATTTTCTTATTCTTAAAAACAGGTAAAAAATGTTTAGATATCCATCTTTTTACTTTTTGAGTGGTTAACGCTGTTGCCTGCGAATCTAAATATATTTTCCACAAGTCTTCAAAAATATAATCTAGCGTAGTCGGCAAGTCGTGCTTTTTCCTAAGCAAATCCGCTTTAATCGTATCGGCTATATGTTCGGCGAGCTTTTTGTCGCTTGTTTTGGTAGAACCTTTATAACGTTTGCCGTCTATCATAAAGTCGTAATGGTAAAATCTACCTCTAAGCCTTATGTTTCCGGACATTTTCGTTCTCCTTGCTTGTAAATTCTTTTAAAAAATTTGGGACAAATTTGGGACAAAAATTCTATAAAAATTATAAAATTTGTTCAAAATATAATCAATATAAAATTTCTTAAGGTAGTCTGGAAAGGCTTATTTACTGCGGTTTTTACTGGTAGGCACGGGCGGTCTCGAACCGCCGACCCCTACCGTGTCAAGGTAGTGCTCTAACCCCTGAGCTACGCGCCTAAAAATTTAGAAGTAAATCTAATATATATTACTATTAATACTTTTATTTTGTCAATAAAGATTTTTAACCATAAAGATTTTTAACCATTCCATATAAGTTGATTTTTAAAGAAAATAATTAACTCGTAAAATATTTAAGCTTGGACCGCGGCCGGTTAGTATAAACATAAAACTGTTATTCATGAGTCATCCCTGCCGGCATAATCCAATAATACTTTCAATGATAAAATATCGGTTTTAATGTTGTCTAAATCATTTTCTTTTTCCTTTTTCTCTATTTTTTCGTAAGCAAATTTTTTAATAGCAAGCTCGATTTCAAGCTCGATTTCTTTCTTGAATTTATCGAAAAATCCATTTCCCTTCTTATCGATAATTGCAGTGACTTGTTTTTCTAAATCGTTTTTTTCTTTTTCTAATTCTATTTTTTCTTTAATCATATCATTTTCCATTTATAGACCGTCCTTTTTTTAAATTATTTTTTTATATATTGCCGGATAAATTTAGTTGGAACATAACTCTTTTATAACAGAGTTAAAATTATCGCCGGTTCTAAAATTTCCCAACCCCTATAATGTACGTCGTGCTTTTCATATTCGTTAAATTATTTCGTCTTACGCTTATTTTTATCTCTATGCTTTTACAACAACAATAAAATTCTTTTTTAAATTCACATACATATACCTTAGGCGATTCTTTGTTTTCCATTATTATCCGTTTAAAATTACCTCTATTTCTTTCTAAATCAAACGGCTGTCCGCATTTTTTGCATTCAAAAAACAATTTAGCTGTTTCCATTATAAGGTCTCCCGTTAATATTGTTTATGATTTATTTTTAAATACTATTATATTTAGTTTCCTTTAAGAATTTATTCAACATCGCGTTATATATAGAATCGACGTTTATAATTATAATATTTTTTTATCGAATTTAATAAATATTTTTATATTAACGTTATTATACAAAAATATAAGCCGATTAATTATAGTTTTTTATATGGATTAATCTTGATAAAGCACCGAAATATGGTATTATATAAATATACTGGGCAATACGAGCAAAACTGCCGGAAATGTAATATTTACTTGAGGAGAAAATAATATGATGCCTTACTTTTTTTGGGGAAGCGGAATGTGGATATTTCCGATTATCGGGATAATAGTTATGTTGCTTATAGTCTTAATGATTTTCTGGCGCGGCGGCTTTATGGGCGGATGCGGCGGAAACGGACACGACCGGCATTACC
>JAJZLA010000076.1 GCA_021803845.1 bacterium
CTAGCATAGGCCACGACGATTTTCTCGGAGCAACCGCTATAGGCATAGTTAAAGCTGGAAAGCTTAAAGTAAACGATTCGGTTTATCTTTATAATGTAAAGGATGAATTAATAAAAACAAAACCTAATAAAATTTTTCTGTTCGATGGATTAAAAAGAACGGAAACCGATGAAATTAACGAAGGCGATATAGCTTTAGTAGCAGGTTTGACCGGCGTCAATGCAGGAGATTATATAGTTAACGACAAACCTATAGCGCCTTTGCAGAGAATAAAAATAGACGAGCCGGTAATACTCGTTAATTTTATTGTAAACAAAAGCCCTTTTTGCGGAAAAGAGGGAAAATTGGTAACTACGAGGCAGTTAAGGGAAAGACTGTTTAAAGAAGTCTCCAATAACGTCGGTTTAAAAGTAGTCGAAACCGGCGACGAAACGGTATTCGACGTTTACGGCAGAGGACTTCTTCATCTTTCTATTTTAATCGAAAAAATGAGAAGGGAAGGTTTTGAGTTTGCCGTTTCTAAACCTAAAGGCGTAATAAAAGAGATAGACGGAAAAAAAATGGAACCGTACGAGCTTTTATATATCACGGTAAAAGACGAATTTACCGGAGGAGTTCTCGAAAGACTTTCTTCTATGAAAGGCAATCTTCTAGATATGACTAAAGACGATAACGGCAATACTTACCTTGAATTTGTCATACCTTCAAGAAGCATAATGGGATTTCATAATGAATTTCTCACTATGACTAAAGGTACCGGCACGATGAACCATAATTTCTATAAATTCGACGAATACGCGTTCGATATTTCCCCTAGGAAAAACGGAGTAATGATTTCCATGGAAAACGGAGAAGCCAACTCTTACGGTTTGTATAATCTGCAGGACAGAGGAAGCCTTTTCGTTTCCCCGCAGGACGAAGTTTATGAAGGGATGATAATAGGAATACATTCCAAGCCGGGAGATATAACGGTAAATCCCTGCAAGAAAAAACAGCTTACGAATATGAGGTCGAAGGCATCGGACGAAATGATAACGCTTACTCCGCCTATAAGGCTGTCGATAGAATATGCGTTAGAATTCATAGAAGACGACGAGCTTGTAGAATTCACGCCTAAGTCTATCCGTCTTAGAAAAAAAATATTAACCGAGAATGATAGGAAAAAAGAATCAAGAGGACTTCTTAAGGCATGACGATAGATTGTAAATATATTAAATAATATATACAATATATATTGTATATATTATTTAATTTTAAAATTATTTAAAATTTAGAATCAGGACTATGAGAATTAAAATTTGCGGCGTACAGATGTCTCCTTCTGTGGATATACGTTCATCCGCAGTGAAAGCTATAGATTTTTTGGCTATGGCGGCTAAAAATAAAGCCGGCATAGTATGTTTTCCCGAGCTTTTTTTAATGAATTGGTTTCTGCAGAATACTTCCCAAAACAATATGGAGGCGTATTATAAAACAGCCGAAGATTTAAACGGAAAAACTATAAGTTTGTTCAGGGAGCAGGCAAAAAGATTTAATATAGTAACCATAGTTCCTTTTTTTGAAAAATTCGAAAACAAATATTACAACAGTTCCGCCGTTATCGACGAAGAAGGCGGACTCATAGGCATTTATCGCAAGATTCACCTTCCGGAATTAGAATATTATAAGGAAAAGTCTTATTTTTCAAGCGGCGCCGAACTTCCGGTTTTTAAAACTAAATACTGCAATATCGGGATACAGATGGGCTGGGATAATTTTTATCCGGAATCTTCAAGGATTTTGGCGCTTAAAGGCGCGGATATTATTTTTGCGCCGACGGCATCAGCTTTTAATACTAACGGCAAATGGTTTTTGTCTATTTCTGCCTCGGCTTTTCTTAACGGTTTATATATCTTGAGGGTTAACAGGGTAGGCAGAGATAAGCCTTTAGATTTTTACGGAAAGTCTTTCTGCGTTTCTCCAGACGGAAATATAATAAACGACTTTGCCGGAATAAACGAATGCGCCGTTATTTATAATATCGATACAAATGAAGTCAAATCGGCGAGAGAAAGCTGGCCGTTTATAGAAAACCGCGCTAAAACGGCGTATAAAGATATTATTAATTATTAGAAACACGTGAAAATAAATTTTTTAGATCTGAAAGAGTTAAAACGGTCATCTTCTGCAAATAATGATGAAAACGATATTCTTACCGAATATCTCATCGGCAAGATGTTTGATATACATATGCAGTCTTCTCAGACCCTCTGGGACAGAAAAATGTTCGACGAAGAACTAAATCGTGAAGGTTCGGGATTTTTAATATGTTATTCCGATTCCGGCTCTGCGGACGGCGGCGATAACCGGCTTACTTTAAAAAAATTCACTGAAAAAGATATAGACCCCGCCTTAAAAATAGGATTACAATCGGTAATCGTCGGTTTTTTTATTTATTATAACGTTTTAGACGAAATGCATATACTGGATATCACGGTTTCCAAAGAAATGCAGTCTAAAGGCATAGGCTCTCTCATGTTAAGCACGGTAATAAAAAAAAAATCGGAAGCCGGAATAAAACATTTCTTTCTTGAAGTCAGAACCTCAAATATTGCCGCAATTAATTTATATAAAAAATTAGGGTTTAAGATATTTATGTTAAGAAAAAAATATTATGAAGACAACGGAGAAGACGCTTTATGCATGGTAAAAGAATCGTAAGCGAAAAATGTATCGTTACCGTAAATAGAAAAATAAAAGATACCGAAAGCACCTATATTTTAAGATTAAAAAACGATTTTATAGCGTCAAATTTTAGGTCGGGACAGTTTGTTATGGTTAAAATTAACCCGGACGGACTGAATCCTCTTTTGAGCAGGCCTTTTTCGATATTCAATAAATTTAACGATTCGGAATTTGAAATTTTATACAGAGTTTTCGGAAAAGGCACGGAGATATTGAGCAATATTAAGGAGGGAATTTATTTAGACGTTACCGGTCCTTTGGGAAACGGATTTAATTTAAATAAAAACAAAAACGCGGGCATTAACGTTCTGATTGCGGGAGGCATTGGCATAGCTCCTTTGCATACCATTCCGCTTTTTTTAGGAGAATCGTTATCTGCAGATGCTCAATCTACGGTGCAGGATGAGGAATCTGTAAATTCAGAAAGTTCAGTAAATTACGTTAAAACCGTTTTATACTACGGAGCTAAAAAAGCCGAAGAACTTTATTTCAGGCACAGCATTCACGCTATGTTAGACGAAGTTTACTTTGCTACCGACGACGGCTCTTTCGGCTACAAAGGCAGTATCGTAGATCTGCTTTACGAAAATATAGGCGTTTATAAAAATTCGGCAAATACTTCTTTCTATGCATGCGGTCCTAAACCTATGCTTAATTCGCTAATTTCTAGATTTTCCACGGACGGGCTTTCAGGAAAACTGCAGGTATCGCTCGAAGAAAGTTTCGGATGCGGTATAGGCGTATGTTTAGGATGCGTGGTTAAAACTAAACCCGATAATAATGCCGGCAATATATCCGAAACCGCCGTTAATACCTGCATAAACCATAGAACAAATTCCGGCGACACCGACAAAAACGTAGAATTTCAGTATAAAAGAGTATGCAAGGACGGACCGGTTTTTTGCGCCTCCGAAATTTTTATTCCAGAAAACAATAATAACAATCCCCGCATATATTCATCATCGACAAAAGACGATGCGAACAAAAATATTCCGGACGTTTCCGTAAAACTCGGAAACTTAAAATTAGACTATCCGGTCATGCCGGCTTCCGGTACTTTCGGATACGGAGAAGAATTTTTCGATATAATAAATTACGACAAATTCGGAGCGCTCGTTACAAAAGGTATTTCCCTTAATCCATCTAAAGGGAACGAAATGCCTAGAATTTGCGAAACTTCATGCGGCATGATTAACTCGATAGGGCTTCAGAATGTCGGATACGATAAATTTATCGAATCAAAAATGCCGTTTTTAAAAAATTTAAAGAAACCCGTGATAGTTAATTTTTACGGAAGCAGTATAGAAGAATACGTCAAACTTGCAAAAAAATTGGCGGAAACGGAAGGTATAAGCGCTTTAGAAGCAAACATATCATGCCCAAATATAAAAAAAGGCGGGAGGGCTTTCGGTTCCGATCCCGAAGTAGTATATGAACTCGTTTCTTCCGCCAAGGAAAGTACGGGCGGCAAAATTCCTTTAATAGTAAAACTGACACCTATGGTGGCCGATATATCCTTTATAGCGGAGGTTTGCGAAAAAGCCGGAGCCGATATTATATCTTTAATAAATACTCTGCCGGCGGCAAGCATAGACATAAAAACCAAACAATTTAAGTTAAGCAGGGGTTACGGCGGCCTTTCCGGGGCGGCCGTTAAACCCGTCGCTATTAAGCTTGTCGGCGACGTTTATAATGCCGTAAGAATCCCCGTTATAGGAATGGGCGGCATAAGTTCGTGGCAGGACGCTGTAGAATTTTTTCTTGCAGGAGCTACGGCGGTAGCCGTAGGAACATACTCTTTCGTAAATCCAAAAATAATACCGGAAATTTCTGCCGGATTAAAGGACTATTTAACCGAAAACGGTTTTGACGCTATTCATCAAATAATAGGATTAGCGCACGATAGACGGTAAATTTAAAATGCTGATATACATATACCTGCTCGTCTCTTTGTTTGTTATTTTCTTTGCGGCTTCGATTATGCTTGCCGTTTATTTTGCTTCGTATGTAAAAAAAAGCAAAAAGACGATAGACGGATTAATAGACGCAAGCCGAGATGAAAAGGACAGCCTTATAAAGCAAAATATAACGCTGGAAGAAGAGGTTAAATCTTTAAACGCCAGGCTTGAGGCTTTTACCGCCGAGCTTAATTCAGCCGCCGTTCTAACCGAAAATCTCAGAGAAGAAAACAAAAATTTGTCTGTAAAAATTTCGGAAATATCTACCGAAAACAAAAACCTTCTTGAGAAAATAGAAAATATTAAATCCGATTATGAAGACAGATTAAAGCGACAAAAAGACGAATTTATCGACTTTAAACAGGCATTTGAAAACCTTTCCGAAAACTTATCCTCAAAAATACTCGAAGAAAAAAGCAAAAAACTTATAGAAATTAATAAAGACAGTATTAGCGGCATACTCAAACCTCTTTCCGAAAAGATTCTGGAGTTCCAAAAAAAAGTGGAGGAAACCTATGATAAAGAGTCTAAACAGAGGTTTTCGCTTCAAAACGAAATAAAAAAACTTATAGATACTCAAGACGCGATGAAGCAGACGACCGACAACCTGACTTCGGCGCTTAAAGGTAGCGGAAAGGTTCAGGGCGACTGGGGCGAGATGATATTGGAACAGCTTTTGGAATCATCGGAACTCATAGAAGGAATGCAGTATGAAATCCAGAAGACGGTAAAAACCATAAACGAAATGGACGAAAAAATCAATTTAAGACCGGACGTTATAGTGCACCTTCCAAAGGATAGAGATTTAATAATCGACTCAAAAGTTTCTTTAACGGATTACGAAAAATATATGAGTTTGGCTTACGGAAGCGGCGCGAATTCTTCCGCTGCTTACGTTAATTCCGATTCTATGCCGGATGATGATCCCGAAAAATTTCTTAAGTCGCATATTCTTTCAATTAAAAGGCACATAAACGAGTTAAGCTACAAAAAATATACCTCTCTATACGGATTAAAAAGCTTAGATTCTGTTATTATGTTTATACCGATAGAGTTTGCTTATACCGCCGCCGTAAATTACGACAGAGACCTTTTGGCATATGCATACGGAAAAAAAGTTATAATAGCTACCCCTTCCATTATTTTACTCATCTTGAAAATAGTTTATAATTTATGGATTCAGGAAAAAAGCCAGGAAAATGCGGCCGAAGTAATGGTGCTAGCTGGAAATCTTTACGATAAGTTTTGTTCTTTTGCTAAAAGTATGGAAGATATAGGAACTTCTATAGAAAAAACGTCCGCATCATATAATAACGCAAAAAACCTTCTTACGTCAGGAAAAGGCAATATAATGTCTAGACTTGAAAAAATGAGGCTTCTCGGAGCAAAAACTTCTAAAATGCTCGATACCTCTAAGTTCGATAGAGACAATATTTCTTCCATCGAAAACGAGTAAATACCCAATCTGTTTTAAAACCGTCAAAAATGTTATAATATTAACATTATGGATTCATTTAATATTGTTTCCGAAAACACTCCGGCAGGCGATCAGCCCGTTGCGATTAAATCTTTAACGGACGGAATAGAAGAGAAAAATTTTCGGTATCAGACGCTATTAGGTGTAACCGGCTCAGGAAAGACTTTTACGATGGCTAACATCATAAAAGAGCTGCAAAGGCCGGCTCTTATAATAGCGCCCAATAAAACCCTTGCAGGACAGCTTTATTCCGAATTTAAATCCTTATTTCCCGAAAACGCCGTAGAATTTTTTATAAGCTATTACGATTATTACCAGCCTGAAGCGTATGTTCCGTCTAAAGACCTTTATATAGAAAAAGATTCGGCTATTAACGACCAGATAGATAAAATGAAACATTCCGCTACCCGTTCTATACTTTCCAGAAGGGACGTTATAGTCATTGCATCGGTATCCTGCATTTACGGATTGGGTTCGCCGGAAAGTTATGCCAATATGCTCCTTGAGGTAAAAAAGGGGGACGAGATAAACTTAAGCGACGTCCTAGACAAACTGACCGACATAAGATACGAAAGAAACGATATCGATTTTCACCGCGGAACGTTCAGGGTAAGAGGGGATATCGTCGATGTTTTTCCGGCATACGAAGAAGAAGTCGCTATAAGAATCGAATTTTTCGGCAACGAAGTTTCGACGATTGCAGAAATAGATCCGTTAAGAGGGGTTATAATCCGCAGGCTTTCCAAAGTTGCTATATATCCGGCTTCTCACTACGTTGCGGACGAAGTTACGATGAAAAGTGCGGTTAAAACAATAAAAGAAGAATTAAAAGAAAGGCTTATGGAGCTTAAAGCTCTCGGCAAACTTGTAGAAGCCCAGAGGCTGGAACAGCGGACGATGTACGATCTTGAGATGATGCAGGAGATGGGATACTGTTCCGGTATAGAAAATTATTCGAGGCATTTGACGGGAAGAAAAAAA
>JAJZLA010000077.1 GCA_021803845.1 bacterium
CATAAAAGAATATCTTTATTTATTTTAGGTATGGCATTCAAATATGTCAAAAATAGCATACCGGTCAGCATAGTTACGGGTAACAACGAGCCCGACGCAATTTTTCTTCTTGCGATGTTCAAACGGTTTTATCCCGAATTTTATAAAAATATGTACGGCAAAATATTAAACTGGGGAGGAAATCAGTCCGGTAATAGAATAATAAATATAGATTATTTGGGATTTGTCAAGCCGGATCCATTTTTCAAATATAGCGGCGGAAATATTAAAGAAGAAAATTTTTTTGAAATAATAAATAACGATAAATTATTTTCGGAATTAAGACGAAATCCGAGAAAACTAAAAGGAAGGTGTGAAAAATGCAAATATTTGAGAATTTGCAACGGAGGTTCAAGAGCGAGGGCATATGCAGTTTACGGAGATTACTTTCAGGAAGACCCGGCGTGTTTTATATAGTTTTATTTATTTTTTTTATTTGCATAAGCGCTTTTATTCCGCTTAAAAAAGCTTTTGCCGGCAAGTATTACGTCGTAGAAAGGTCAGCCGATTCTTTAGGAATTATATCGCATAATAAATTGACCGGAAAGATAAGGAATATAGGAAACGGAACGCACGTTATAGTATATTTTGGAAACCGTTACGGTTATGCCATAAGCAGGAACGGGTATTTATCTAAAATAAACCCCGAAAACGATAAAATTATACTGCAAAAAAAGGTATCTAAAGATACGGTTGATTTCTGTCTTTCTAAAAACCTTATAGCCGTTGCCGATTATATGCCTAAAAATGTCGTAATATTAAATAAAAATCTTAAAATATTACATACGATAAAAACCGGCTCAAGAAATATCGGCGTCGAGTTTTATAAAAACTATCTAATATTCGAGCTTATAAATAAAAACCAGATATGGATAGTTAATACCGATAATTTTGAAGTCGTAAAAAAAATAAAGCATATAGGGCATTTTCCCATAGACGCTTTAGTTTCCGGCAACGATTATATCGCCGCTTTTCTCATGGGTCAAAAGTTCGGAGTATTAAATCTAAAAACTCTCCGGTACCATATCGTAAACTACGGAAAGAAAGGAAATTTTACTCATCAGATACCGCATTATGGCATTTATTCCATATATAACGGAACGGCATATATTCCGGCGGTAGGACAAAAAAAGATTGTCGTAATGAATTTAAAAACAGGTAAAGAACAAGGCTCGGTTAAACTTATCGGGTATCCTATTTTTATAATATTTTCTCCAAACCGCAAAACTTTAGCCGTTAATTACAGCGGCAAAGCGCATGACTATTTAACGATTATAGATTCCAAAAATATGAAGGTAATAAGAAACATAAAAGCTGGAAGAAGAATTATGTTTATGGCTTATTCGGGAAATGGAAGATTGATTTACGCATCGGATTATTTCGGCAATTCAGAGAACGTTTTTAACGTCGATACCGGAAAAGAGATTGACATTATTCCTGTTCCAAGCCCTTCGGGGATATTTAGAGTGCCTAATAAATTGTATTAATATCAATAAAATTTAAATAGGGGGAAGCTAAATGAAAAAGAAAGAAGAAAAGGCAGACGAAGAAGCAATGAAAAATGAAAGAAAAATCGAAACGACCGGGGCCAGGGATGAAACCGGTAATGTCGTGAAAGATGACGAAATTTCCGGCAGGAGAAAATTTCTTAAAATGCTCGGGTTAGGAGGATTGGCGGCAGGCGCTCTCGGAATACTCGGCTTATCCGATGCGAAAGATGTTTTGGCCGCTCCTTTAAAAAAAGCTAAAAAAGGAAGCGTCGGCGGTTCCGAAACGCCGGAAAAAAATACCGGAGTTCCGACGGGACCTTTAAAAAACCACAGGTGGATGAACTGGATGGATCCATCCCAGTATATAAAGGATGGGTGGGACCACTGGCAGAACACGATACAGAATCCTCTCCATGCTCGTATTTTTCATGATAAATTTTACCGGATAAAAAAAATAAGGCCTAAAATACATCATTTCGTTTTCGTAATAGATATTAACAAATGCGTAGGATGTCAAGCTTGTGCGGTAAGCTGTAAAAATGAAAATACTGTTCCTCTTGGAGTTTTCAGAAGGGTCGTAGATGTTATGGAAACAGGAGAAATGACGCCGGATGAGTGGGGCATGGTAGTAACGGAAGACGGGAATTATACTCCCAATGTGAAGAGAATTTTTCTTCCTAGAACATGCAATCATTGCGACCATCCGCCGTGCGTGGAGGTCTGTCCGGTGAAAGCTACTTATAAATTAGAAACCGGCCAGGTTGAAATAGATTACGACCTGTGTATAGGATGCCTTACCTGCGTTCAGGCTTGTCCCTACGATATGAGATTTGCAAACCCTATTCAGCATACGGCGGATAAATGTAATATGTGTGCCGGACGAGCTGCTGTTTCGCATGAAAAATCATATGTGCCGCTTTTACCGGTATGCGTTACTTCGTGCGTAGGCAGGGCGATGAAGTTCGGGGATATGAACGACCCCGGAAGCGAGGTTTCTAAATTAATTGCTACTAACAAGGTTTCCAGATTAAATTTAGAATTTGGCACCGACCCTCAGGTTTATTATATCGGAATGGACGGAGACCTTGCGAATTACACTAATCCCGATAAAGTCAAAATGGTTTACACTTACACCATGGGTTTAACTACTACTTCTTACGAAAAACTCGGTAAAAAACCGGTTCTTCCCTATTTGGAAGAAAGGGAACATCCTTATGCAGGTTAATTTAATTATTTTTTAAAATAAAGGAGTTTATATTATGTTTCAGTATGTGAATCCTCTCGCTATTAACGGCTCTTATGGAACGCTGGAAAATGTTTACTGGGGGCTTCCAATAGTGATTTATCCGTTTCTTTCCGGCTTAATGGCGGGCGCCTTTGTAGTCGGCGCGCTTTATCATCTTTTTCATGTGGAAAAACTTAAACCGATATCCAAGCTGGCGCTTATTGCAAGCTTTGCGATGCTTCTTCTTGCCGCGATGGCGCCTTTGGCGGATGCCCTGCAGCCTCAAAGAGCGATGTGGGAATTGTATTTCAGGGACCATTTTCCTTACTCGCCTTTAGCGATGTTTATTATTATATGGACTGTTTTTGTTATCGTAAATATATTCGAAATGTATTTTTTATTCAGAGAAGATAATATTAAAAAGGCTAAAACCGATGGCGGTATAAGAGGAAAGGTAGCAAAGCTAATATCTTTCGGCAGTTCCGATTTGTCGGAAAAAACTAAAAAAAGAGACCATAAAGCCTTATGGGTAATATCGATTCTCGGAATTATTTTATCCCTTCTCTTTCACGGTTACGTCGGGTTTTTATTCGGCGCCATAAAAGCCAGAGCGCTCTGGTCAGACCCCGATATTCCGCCGATGTTTATAACGTCCGCAGTTGTTTCTGGCATAGCTTTCGTAGGCCTATTATATACAATCGGTTTTACCTTTTTTTCGGATAAAAATAAGGTTGAATCTGATACGCTGGAAGTTCTTAATAAAGCGTTAGTATTTGCGATATTTGCAGACCTGTTTTTCGACCTTATCGAATGGCTTTATTCCGTAAGGGGTTATAATTCTAAAGGAGTTTACGACGGCTGGCATGCCGTTTTCTCTTATGGCGGACACGGACCTCTCTGGTTTAATTACCATGTAACGCAGATAGGGCTTGGGCTTATTATACCCGCTTTTTTATTTCTGGTATTTAGAAAGATAAGGAGGTCTTTAATCTGGACGGTGATATTAGATTTCATAGTTACCGTTGGAGTCTGGGAGATGAGGTACGATACCGTTATAGGCGGTCAGCTTCCGGTTAAAATAGGACAGGGGCTTGCCGTTCTGCATATTCCGTTTTGGGGCTTTGACGGATATATATCGGGTATAGGAATGTTCGGAATGGGAATCGTAGTATTGTTTGTTTTTGGATATTTTTTGGGCTGGGAAGAAAAACCGGAAGAAATAACCCCGGATAATAATAAGGAGGCTTTATAATGGCAAAGAATAAAATAAATAGAAGGAACTTTTTAAAATATACCACGTTTGGGGTAGCGGCCGTTGCGACTGGAACAGGATTGACGCAGTGGGCGGGAGGAGTGTTCGGCTATCAGGGTAAATATACTTTTCCGCGCAGACCGGAAACATGGCCGGGCGAAGTCGTAAAATATTCCACCTGTAAACAGTGCCACAGCGATTGCGGGATAATGACGAGAATGTTTAACGGGACACTGCTTAATATTTTCGGCAATCCTTACGATATACAGACTACGGAACCGAATATAAAGTATTCTACGTCCGTAAAAGATTCTATAATATATACCGGAACGTATTATTCGTCGGATAAGCCGTTTGTCGACGGAGCGCATTCCGTATGTCCGAGGGGCGCGGCCGGAACCCAGACCGTTTATGATCCTTACAGAGTATATATGCCGTTAAAAAGAGTAGGAGAAAGAGGTTCTAAAAAATTCAAAGTTATTTCATACGAGCAGTTAATAAACGAAGTAGTAAACGGAGGATATTTATTTAAAGACGTGCCCGGCGAAGAAAAAAGATTTGTCGAAGGTTTCAAGCATTTATGGAACGACGGGAAAAATCGTTTTATTCCTGCAAACCCAAGATATCCGGATTTCGGGCCTAAGACTAACCAGTATGTTTCTTTTTGGGGCAGGGGGGAAGGAGGAATAGCCAAT
Source organism: bacterium (assembly GCA_021803845.1). The sequence continues at coordinate 4,702 of JAJZLA010000077.1, forward strand.
TTCATGACCCGTTTTGCAAACTCTTTAGGTTCGGTAAATGCATTGCCGCATGTTTCAATTTGCGATTTATCGCATCACGTTTCTACATTCAGGACTTTTCCCGGAACGAATATGCTTAAACCCGACCTGCCCAACTGCGAACATCTGTTGATTTTCGGTGCAAATTATCTTGAAGCAAATTTTCCTATGCAGACTTTGGCCAGAAGAACTGTAGCCGCTACATCGTCCGGTAAGTTAAAAGTAACGGTAATAGATGTAAGAGCGGGTAATATGGTTGCCCATGCCGATAAATATATACCTATTAAACCCGGCGGAGACGGAGCGCTTGCCATGGGTATGTTGCGCTGGATAGTAGAAAACAAAAGATACGACGAAAATTTCCTGACTAATTTAAACCACAGTTCCGCAAACGCCAACGGCGAGCCTAATTTTTCAAACGCTTCGTATCTTGTAGCCGCGGATGAAAGCAGCCCTAATTTTGCCAAGTTCTTAAAGAGCGGCAAATCGTTTTACGCTATAGACAAGGCAACCGGAAAACCGGTATTAACATCAGGTGCGGCAAAAGGCGACTTATGGCCTACCGGATTTTTATCTTTAGCTCCCGTAAACGTGAACGGCGTAAACTGCATGACGAGCATGCAGATGTTATGGAGCGAGCTTAAAAAACATACTATAGAAGAATATGCAAAAGAAGCCGGTCTAGCCCATAGGGTAATACCGGAACTTGCAAAGGAATTTACTTCTCACGGCAAAAAAGCCGTTGCGGATTACTACAGGGGTCCGGTAAAACATACCAACGGATTTTATAACGGCAGGGCAATTCAGTTTTTAAACGTGATGGTAGGCAATATAAACTGGCAGGGCGGTTATATCAATGGGGGAGGCAGTACCCCTGTAATGGGCGGTAAGGGTTTCCCGTATAATCTAGGAAAATGGCCGGGTTTTGTTCCCGCAAAAGGCGTAAAGATTTCAAGGGAAGGGTCTTTTTACGAAAAATCTTTGGAATATAAGGAAAAGGTTGCAAGAGGCGAGTCTCCGTTTCCGGCGCAAAGGCCTTGGTTTCCTTTCGGTTTCGGTATCTGGCAGGAGATATGGGGCGGAACGTATTTTCAGTACCCGTATCCCGTAAAGATTATGCTTCAGCAGGAAGCAAATCCCGCTTGGTCTATGCCCGCTATGGGTGGCGTGGACGATGCAACAAAACCGTGGATGAGGATGATTAAAGACACAAGTAAAGTTCCATTATACATTGCATCCGATTGCTATATTTCCGAAAGTTCGGCATACGCCGATTATATAGTTCCCGATACTACATATTTGGAGGGTTGGGGATTTTTGGGGAACCTTCCGACGTATCCAACGGCGAGAACATCTATAAGACAGCCGATAGTAGAGTCTATGACCGAAAAAACTCCCGACGGAAGACCTATCTGCCTTGAAAATTTCCTTATAGACGTCGCAAAGTCCATTAAACTTCCAGGGTTCGGCGAAAACGCATTCATTGAAGGCGGTAATTTGAATGAAAGAGAAGATTACTATCTTAAAATGGCTGCAAATATAGCTTACGATTCAAAAACATATTTAAAAAAGAAAGGAAGCAGATTTGTCCATTTAGGTCCTGTTCCCGATGCAAATGCGGACGAAATGCAGTACGTAAAAAATTATATAAGAAAACACGGCAATGCTCTTAAGCCCGCCGAATGGAAAAAGACCGCATACGTAATAGCTAGAGGCGGACGATTCGAGGACTACGACGTCGGCTATCTTCCATGGGGTAAACCGAAGTGGGTAACCCACTTATGGTCGCCTGAGACTCCAGTTCATTTATATAACGAGGAGGTCGCTACGACCCATAACGCGATATCGGGCGAAAGGTTCTGCGGAACGACTATATTGTTGCCCCACAGAAATATGAAAGGCGAGGTTTTGGATAATATATATTCCAGAAAGGAATACCCGTTTATGGTTTCAACGCACAGACAGCCGATACATTCTAAATCAAGGACTATTGCCGACCCTTGGTTGCAAGAACTCCTTCCCGGCGCATTTTGGGAGATCGGCGCTATAGACGCGAAAAAGCTGAATTTGTCAGACGGGGATACGATAAAGGTAATATCGCCCAGTTATCCAAAGGGTATCGCTTATAGGGTAAGGATAATGCCTTCAGTGAGGCCCGGCGTAATTACGGCGGCTACAGCATTCGGAAGATGGCTTTACGGTTCTGGAGAATGGTATATAAACGGAAAAAAATATACCGGAGACCCTGCAAGAAATGTGGGAGTGCATCCTAACGCACTATTCATGCTGGACGATTCGATAGCGGCTAAAGACGGCTGGACGACGGTTTTAACCGACCCCGTAGGCGGCTCTATGGTTTACTTCTATGCGCCGGTTAAGATAGAGAAGGTATAAAATAACTAATTCTGGATTTCCGTTTT